>JBFWSI010000321.1:0-5178 GCA_050248455.1 Gammaproteobacteria bacterium
GCGGCGGATTCCGCCCAGGCCGTCGCCGACGCTGCGGAGGTCGTCTTCCTGAGCCTGCCGACCCCGGACATCGTGCACGCGGCGACGCTCGGGCCGCGCGGCGTCTGCGCAGGCAAACGCGCTACGCGCGTCGTCGATTTCTCGACCATCGGCCCGCGCATGGCCGGCATCGTCGCCGCCGAGCTCGCGCCGCACGGCAAGGTCTACGTCGACGCCCCCGTCAGCGGCGGCCTCGCCGGCGCGCGCGACGGCAAGCTCGCGGTGATGGTGTCCTGCGCGCGCGCCGTGTTCGCCGAGCTCGAAGCGATCCTCGCGACCTTCGGCAAGGTCTTCCACCTCGGCGAAGGCGCCGGCCAGGGCCAGACCATGAAGCTCGCGAACAATCTGCTCTCCGCCGCCGCGCTGGCCGTGACCTCGGAGGCGATGGTGATGGGCGCGAAGGCGGGGCTGGATCCGAAGGTGATGATCGACGTCATCAACCTCGGCTCGGGCCGCAACAGCGCGAGTCAGGACAAGTTTCCGCGCGCGATCCTGCCCGGCACCTTCGATTTCGGCTTCCACACCGGACTCTCGTACAAGGACGTGCGCCTGTGCATCGACGAGGCGGAAACCCTCGGCGTGCCGATGGTCGTCGGCGCGGCGGTGCGCGAGCTGCTCGCGGTGACCAACGCGATGTACGGGGCCGACTCCGACTTCACGTCGATCTGCCGCGTGCTCGAAAGCTGGGCCGGCGTCGAAGTCCGCGGCTGAACCTGCAGGAGTTCCTCATGGCGTCCATCGCAACTTCACGTAGTCCCGATCCCGCGGCCGATGCCGCGCCGGCCGCGCTGCGCATGGCCGCTGCGGCGCGCGCCTTCGGCGCCGCGGATCTGAGCGCGGCCCTGATCGACGAAGCGAAGACCTGCCTGCGCGATCTGATCGGCTGCGCCTGCGAGTCGCGCGCGCTGCCCTGGTCGCGACAGGCACGCGCAACGGTCGCGGCGACGCCGGGCGGCGCCAGCATCGTCGGCGAAACCGGTGCTTTCGCGGCCGGCGACGCGGCCTTCGTCAACGCGGTGATGGGGCACGGCCTGGTCCGCGAGGACATGCATGCCGGCAGCATCAGTCATCTCGGCATCGTGGTCCTGCCCACTGCGCTCGCGCTGGCCGAGACGCGCGCGGTCGGCGGCGCCGAGTTCCTCGCCGCGATCGTCGTCGGCTACGAGCTCGGCGCGCAGCTCGGGCGCGCGGTGATGAACGCCGAGGTCGCGAAGATCCATCGACCGACCGGCGTGACGGGACCCGTCGCCGGCGCCGCGGCCGGCGCGCACCTGTCGCAGCTCGACCTGAATGCGTACGCCAGCGCCCTCGCCTTCGCCGCCAATGCCAGCGCGGGCTTCAATCAGTGGGCGTGGACGGGCGGCAGCGAGATGTTCTTCCAGGCCGGGCTCGCCGCGCGCAATGCGGTGACGGCCGTCGGCCTCGCGGCGGCGGGCGCTTACGGCTCGCCGAGCGCCATCGACGGCGCAGCCGGCCTGTGCGCCGCGCTCGGCAGACCCGAGGCCGGCGTCGATCTGCGGCCGTTCGCGGCCGAGCCCGAGATCCTGCGCGTCTATCACAAGGCCGTGCCGGCCTGCAACTTCGCGCAGACGCCGGCGCTCGCGGCGCTGCGCCTCGCGCAGACGACGCCGATCTCGGCAGAGCGCATCGCGAGCATCGTCGTGCGCGTCCCGCGCGCCGGCGCCCTGTATCCGGGCTGCGATTACACGGGTCCGTACGCGAACGTCCTGCAGGGCAAGATGAGCATCCAGTACAACGTCGCCGCGGCCCTGCTCGCCGGCGAGATCACGGAGCGCAATTTCGCCCTGCTCGCCGACGCTCGCGTCGCACGCCTGGTCTCCGCAACGACGCTCGAGGTCGACGCGGCGCTGACGGCGGCCTATCCGGGCCTGCAGGGCGGCGAAGTGATCGTCACGCTGACCGACGGCACGCGACACGCCGTGCGCCTCGACGACGTCGTGCATGCGAGCGCCGAGGAGGTGGTGCGGCGCTTCGCAGCCGCCACCGCGGAGGTGTTCGGCGCGGCGCGTGCCGCCGAGATTGCCGACACAATCGACACGCTGGAGCGGCGGCCCGATGCCGGCGCCCTGGCGCGGCTGCTGCGCGCCTGAACGCGCGAACGGCGCTTCCGTTCCAATCCGAGGAGATCATCGATGAACGACGACCTGTTCGACACCGGCCTCGCGATCCGCAAGGCCGTGCTCGGCGCCGAATTCGTGGACAAGGCGCTCGCCGGCGCCGACGACTTCACGATGCCGCTGCAGCGGCTCGTCACCGAATACTGCTGGGGGGCCGTGTGGGGCCGCGAAGAGTTGCCGCGCAAGACGCGCAGCATGCTGAACCTCGCGATGCTCGCGCTGCTCAACCGCCCCAACGAGCTCAAGGCCCACGTGCGCGGCGCGCTCGCCAACGGCGTGTCGAAGACCGAGATCCGCGAAGTGCTGCTGCAGGTCGCGATCTACGGCGGCGTGCCGGCCGCCGTCGACAGCTTCCGCATCGCGCGCGAAGCGCTCGCCGAGATCGAAGCCCGCGCGGACGCGAAGCCCTGAACGAGACGCGGTCATGAGCGCGGATCAGTACGAAGTCTATGCGGTGAAGTACGGCCATCACGCGCGACGCGCCACCGACAACTTCGTCGGCGGCGATCCGCACGATGCGCCGATGCCGCTAGACTATTACGTGTGGGTCGTGCGCAATGCGACGCGTACCTTCGTCGTCGATACCGGTTTCAACGTCGAAGCCGCCGCTGCGCGCGGTCGCACGCTCGTGCACGGCGTGGCCGAGGGTCTCGCCACGCTGGGCATCGCGCCGGACGCCGTCGACGACGTCGTCATCACCCACCTGCACTACGATCACGCCGGCAACCTGCCGCTGTTCGGCAGGGCGCGTTTCCATCTCCAGGATCGGGAAATGGCCTTCGCGACCGGGCGCTGCATGTGTCACTCGCTGCTCAGCCACGGCTACAGCGCCGACGACGTCACGCGCATGGTCCGCCACGTTTTCGAGCGCCGCGTCGAGTTCCACGACGGCAGCGCGAGCCTCGCGCCGGGCCTCGAGCTGCATCACATCGGCGGGCACACCGACGGCCTGCAGGTGGTGCGCGCGATGACGCGTCGCGGCTGGGTCGTGCTCGCCTCGGACGCGAGCCACTTCTACGCACACATGGACGGCGATCGCGCGTTTCCGGTGCTGTACAGGCTCGGCGACATGCTGGAAGGCTACAAGCGCCTGCGTGCGCTCGCGGAGTCGCCGCGACACGTGATCCCCGGCCACGATCCGCTGGTGCTGCAGCGTTACGAAGCGGCGCGTCCCGAGCTCGCGGGCTGGGTCGTGCGTCTCGACGTGGAGCCGACGAACCGCGAGTGATCCGCCTTCAACCGTTGACGACGGCGTACACCTCGTACTCGACGCGGCCGGGCCGCAGCCTGCCCCGTCCCACGCAGATGAGATTGTTCACCCACCGGTAGCGCGGATCGCCGGTCTGCATCCGCGGACTGGTATAGAAATACTGATCCTCGAACTCCGTCTGGCCCGCGCCGCCGAGTGCGGCCTTGACGCCGTCGGTGAGCTCGATGTGACCCGTGTACTCGACGTAGATGTAGGCCTGATCGTGGGTTTCGAAGGTGGCGCGCACGTCGAGGTGGCCGTAGTCCTCGCACATCGTGAGCCAGTCGGCGCACGCAGGCTTGCGCAGCGTCCCGCGCAGCCGCGGGCCCTCGAAGCTGCCGCCGTCGACCTCGACGATGACGCGGTGGCCGTAGGGACCCGCGCCGACCTCCAGCGACTCGCGCAGCACGGCGTGGTAGGAGAAGAGGTGTTCCAGTTTCATGCTCGGCCTCCCGGCATATCGGAAGACCGAGCATACCGGAAACCCGGCCGCGCCGAGCCTCGTAGCCCGGATTCGCTGCGCTCATCCGGGCTACGAGAGCATCGCTGGTCCTTACTGCGGTGCCGGCGTGCGGATGAGGTAGTCGAAGGCCGACAGCGCCGCCTTCGAGCCTTCGCCGGCGGCGATGACGATCTGCTTGTACGGCACCGTCGTCACGTCGCCCGCCGCGAAGATCCCGGGCAGGCTGGTCGCGCATTTCGCGTCGACGATGATCTCGCCGAACCTCGACAGCTCGATCGTGCCCTTCAGGAACTCGGTGTTCGGCACCAGCCCGATCTGGATGAACACGCCGGCAAGCTCGACGACGTGCTGCTCGCCGGACACGCGATCGGTGTAGCGCAGGCCGTCGACTTTCTGGCCGTCGCCGGTGATCTCCGTGGTCTGCGCGTTCACGTGGATGCTGACGTTCGGCAGGCTCTTCAGCTTGTCGATCAGCACCTGATCGGCACGCAGGGCCCGATCGAACTCGAGCAGCGTGACGCGGCCGACGACGCCGGCGAGATCGATCGCCGCTTCGACACCGGAATTGCCGCCGCCGATCACCGCGACGTCCTTGCCCTTGAACAGCGGGCCGTCACAGTGCGGGCAGTAGGCGACGCCCTTCGTCTTGTATTCCTGTTCGCCCGGCACGCCGATGTTCCGCCAGCGCGCGCCGGTCGCGAGAATCACGGTGCGGCTCTTCAGCACTGCGCCGTTGTCGAGCGTCACGCTGGCGTAACCGCCCGGCTGCTTCGCAGGCGCGAGCTGCGCGACCCGCTGCAAGGTCATCAGATCGACGCCGTAGTGAAGCACGTGGGCTTCGAGCGCGGCGGCGAACTTCGGTCCCTCGGTCTCGAGCACCGAGATGTAGTTCTCGATGGCGAGCGTGTCCATCGTCTGGCCGCCGAAACGCTCGGCGACGATGCCGGTGCGGATGCCCTTGCGCGCGGCATAGACCGCGGCCGCGGCGCCCGCCGGGCCGCCGCCAACGATCAGCACGTCGTACGGCGCCTTCTCGCCGAGCTTCGCGGCGGCGCGCGCGGACGCGCCGCTGTCGATCTTCGCGAGGATCTCGCCGAGCTCGATGCGGCCGCTCGCGAAGTCCTCACCGTTCAGGATCGTCTTCGGCACCGCCATGATCTGGCGCTCCTCGACTTCCTGCTGGAACAGCCCGCCGTCGATCGCGACGTGCCGCACGCGCGGATTGAACACTGCCATCAGGTTCAGCGCCTGCACCACGTCCGGGCAGTTGTGGCAGCTGAGGCTCATCC
>JBFWSI010000322.1:0-5168 GCA_050248455.1 Gammaproteobacteria bacterium
GGCCGTACTTCTCCATGCGCAGCGGATAGAAGTACTGCTTGTCCAGCCACAGGATCAGCGTCTTCTCGTTGTAGTCCGGCAGCAGATCGGTGCGCGTCTCGGCCTTGACGACCCAGCAGTCGATGCCGCCGTCGGCGCGGTAGTGCGGGTACGAATCGCCCATCGGCTTCAGATCCGCGGTCTTGCGCTCGACGAAGCCCCCGGATCCGTTCAACACGACGGTCGGGCGCGTCGCGGGGAAACGGATCGTGCGATGCACGACGTCGGTGCCGAGCAGGCTCCAGTCGAACTCCCAGGGGTCGCGGCCGATCACGTCGTCGAAGGTCTGGGCGTTGTCGGGGAAGCGCTGATCGCGGCGCGGCTGCGGCTGGCGCCGCACGCGCCTCATCTGCGGCGAATAGACGAAGAAGTCCATCTTCGTGCGGTTCTCGGCGTCCGTGCGATAGGGCACCCACAGCTGCTGCTCGGCCTCGGTCTCCGGCGGGAACATGCTGTAGATCAGCCAGCGCGAATAGACGTCACCGGCCTTCACCTGCCGTACATAGGCGTCGAAGCCGGGCGGCGTCGTCTGCATCACGTAGCTGACACCCGCGCCCTGGTTGATGTAGCCGGAGCTCGTGATGACGCCGAAGACGTCGATCAGCGAATGCTGCCAGCGCGAGATGTGCACGAACTCGGTCGAGCGATAGCCCATCTCCTCCGCCGTGTACGGCGCCTGGAACGGCCAGGGCTCGGCGGGCAGATAGGGCAGCGCGGAATCGCGCGGCGTCGTCGTCGCGGGATCGAACAGCGCGCGATCCGCGTCGCTGAGCTCGGCGACCGTGCGCCAGGTGCGTTCCTCCGCCGAGGCGGCGCCGGCCAGCAGCAGGAGCAGGGCTGCGACGCAGCGCAGGACGAGATCAGAATTCATAGCTGAGCTCCCAGCCGAAGTTGTCCCATTCGTCGTATTGCCCGTAGAGATCGGTCGGATCGCCGGCATCGTAACCGTTGTAGATCAGCTGGCCGCTGACGAACTGCGAGAACTTGTACTTCACGCGCAGCTTGGTCTTGATGCCCTGCCACTCGCGATCCGGACCGCTGATGACGGGAAAGGCCGTGAACTGCGCGCTCAGCCGATCGCGCGTGAAGGCGAAGGGTCGCGACAGGTAGAACACGGGGATGAGGCTCCACTCGTCGGCGAAGCCGCCGCCGAAGCCGTAGCCCAGCGCCGGGTTCCAGCCGAAGGTGTGGTAGTACGAAGTCTGCAGAATCATCGTCGTGTTCGCGGGCAGGCCGAACTCGGCCGCGACCGCCGCGCGCAGCGTGTCGTGCTGCGCGGTGCCGTCGGTCGCGACGCCTGCGCGCGCCGCGGCCTGCTTCGTGAAGTCGACGAAGCGCACGCCCTTGGTCCACAGCGCCTCGAGCCGGAACACCGCCGGCAGCGTGCCCATCCACGGGATGTCGCTCAAGGTCGTCGCGTAGTCGGCCGTGATGCCGACGTGGTGCAGGCGCTCGTGACGCGGCTGGAGTCGCAGCAGCGTCGTGCCGCCGATCGTCTCGGTGCCGACCACGTGATTGACGGGATTCTTGTCCCACAGATACGCGTAGATCATCCCGTAGGTCAGCGCGCCGGCCGAGCGATCGAAGCGCAGGCCGAACTCGTGATCGCCGAAGTCGCCGCTCTCGACGCGCTTGACCGGCAGCACGATGTCGCTGCCCGGGCCCGGCGGCGGGATCAGCGGCGAGAACCACGGCGAGCCCGGCGCCGGCTGCCGATCCTGTTCGAAGTCGAAGATATAGAGCAGCTGCAGCGAATTGCGGCCGAAGTGGAAGGTCGTGTTCGCCATCCAGGTCGGCAGCCGCCGCAGCTCGTAGTCCTCGGTCTCGAGCTGCACCGACTCGCGGCGATCCATGCCGTTGATGATGTCGATGAACTGGCCGTCCATCTTGCCCCAGATGACCTGCTGCTTGCCGAGCATCAGGTCGAAGCCGGGCGTGCGATAGCTGACGTAGAGCTCGCGCAGGATGCGCTCGGCGTTGTCGTAGAGCTCGTTGGTGCGATCGAGCCGGTCGGCGTAGAGCCCGCTCGAGTGCTGCCAGTCATAGACGCCGTCGTACATCGCGTGCGTCACGGCATTGATGTCGAGGCCGGGCGCGACGTTGTAGAAGGTCTCGAGCTCGAGCAGGTTCTGCAGCTGCAGGAAGCGGAAGTCCTGCTCGCGGAAGCCGACGCGATCGTCGCTGTCGATCAGCACGTCCGACCACTGCCGCAGCGCGCCGCGAAAGGTCAGCCGCGGCAGCGCGCGTTCGATCGGCTTGCGCACGTACTCGCCGAGCGGGTTGAAGGTCGCCATCGCGCGATCGAACTTCGAGAACGTGTCGCCGATCTCGTCGGCACGAACGGCTGTTCCGGTCAGCGTGCTGAGACACGCCGCGACGAGCGCGAGCGTGCGCCGGCAACCTGGTGGTTGCTTCATTGTCGTAATGCTCCCCTCGAAAATCGGACTCGGTGCGCCGCGCAGGGAAACGACGTTCCTCGTGCGGCGACCCTTCATGCATGGTAGGGAGGCGCGCGCAGGAACGCGACGTTTGGTTTTCATCCGTTCGGGGGAAGGGGCGCTTGCTGCATTGCAGGCAACGCGCGGCGCTTGCCTTGACAGGCTTCGCGAGTGGCTCGGAAGATGCGCCGCGTCGTCGTCACCGGAGGTCTGCCGTGTTTCCGATCGATCATCGCGCCCTCGCGGGCGTCTTCACGCTGCTGCCGATCGAGGACGTGCATCACGGCCCGGGCGCGATCGCCGGGCTCGAGGCCGCGCTCGCCGCCCGCGGCATCACGCGCGCGCTGTTGATCACGGGCCGCACGCTCGCGACGCGCACGTCGCTGGTCGAGCGCGTACGCGCCGCGGCCGGCGGCCGCAGCGCCGATGTGTTCCACGACACGATCCAGCACGTTCATCGGCTGTCGGTCCTGCGGGCCGCGGCGCGTGCGCGCGAGATCGGCGCCGACGGCATCGTGTCCTTCGGCGGCGGCACGCCGAACGACACCGGCAAGGCGGTGGTGATGGCGCTCGCCGCGGATCTGCGCGAGCCGCAGGATTTCGAGCGCTTGCGCGTGAAGTTCACCTATCCCGATCGCGTCGAGGTGCCCGCGCTCGAAGGCGACGCGCTGCCGATGATCGCGATCTCGACGACGCTGTCCAGCGGCGAGTTCACGCATTTCGCGGGCGTCACCGACGAGGCGCGCAAGGTCAAGGATCTCTACATCGATCGCCGGCTGGCCGCACGGGCGGTGTTCCTCGACGCCGAATTGACGCGGGAGACGCCGCTCCCGCTGTGGCTGTCGACCGGCATGCGCGCGGTCGATCACTGCGTCGAAGCGCTGTGCTCCACCAATGCCCATCCTTTCGTCGATGCGCTGGCGAGCCATGCGCTCGGCGAGCTGAACCGCACGCTGCGCCTGTGCAAGCAGGCGCCGGACGATCTGCGCGCGCGCACGCAGGCGCAGATCGCGGCGTGGATGTCGGTCTGCGGCCTCGCCAACGTCAACCTGGGCTTGAGCCACGGCATCGGCCACCAGCTCGGCGCGCGCAAGGACGTGCCGCACGGCGTGACCTCCTGCGTGATGATGGTGCCGACGATGGAGTTCAACCGCGAGCATGTCGGCGCGCGCCAGGCGTGGATCGCGCGCTGCATGGACGTCGACGTCGCGGGCCTCGCGCCGGACGCGGCTGCGGCCGCGGGGCGCGACGCGGTGCGCCGGCTCGTGCGCGATCTCGAGCTGCCGCAGCGCCTGCGCGAGGTCGGCGTGAGCCGGGACGACTTCGCCGCGCTCGCGCGCGACGCGCTCGAGGATCTGATCGTCGCCACCAACCCGCGCCCCGTGCGCGGCGTCGACGACGTCGTCGCCGTGCTCGAGAGCGCCTATTGAACAGGAACACACGATGACCGCTGCCCGTGACCGGCTGCGCATCGGCATCTTCATGCCGAGCGTGAGCCACATGCCGAACATCAGCCGCTACAAGCCCGTGCCGGACGACTGGACCTTCGATTACAACCGGCGGATCGCGCTCGCCGCCGAGGCCGTGGGCTTCGACTTCCTGTTCCCGGTCAGCCGCTGGCGCACGATCGGCGGCGAGATCGATTACCACGGCAAATCGCTGGAGACCATGACCTGGGCCGCCGGCCTGCTCGCGGCGACGCGCACGATCCGCATCTTCTCGACGGTGCACGTGCCCGTGTTCAACCCGGTGGTCGCGGCGAAGATGGGGGCGACGCTCGATCACATCGGCGGCGGGCGCTGGGGCATCAACATCGTCAGCGGCTGGAATCGCGTCGAGTTCGACATGATGGGCATCGAGATGCTCGATCACGCCGCGCGCTACGAGCGCTCGGAGGATTTCATCCGCATCCTGAAGGGCCTGTGGACCGAGGCGCCCGGCAGCTTCGACTTCGAGTCGCGCCACTATCGCGTGCGCGGCGGCTACGTGATGCCGCAGCCGCAGTGCAAGCCGCATCCGCCGATCGTCAACGCCGGCAGCTCGCCGGACGCGCGCGAGATGGCCGCGCGCCAGTGCGACTACGCCTTCGTCTGTCCCGTCGGCGCCGACGACGCCGAGGCGCTCGCCGCGGACTTCAAGGCGCGGGCGCGCCGCTACGGTCGCGAGATCCAGGTCGTCGCGATGGTCCAGCCGGTGTGGGGCGACGATCGCGAGCAGGCCTACGCGGAGCGCCAGCGCGTGATCGAGGGCATGGACGCGGTGGCCGTGCGCAACTGGGCCGACGGCCTCGGTATCGAGAGCGGCTCCTTCGACAAGCAGACGCTCGAGAGCTTCTCCTTCGGCGCCGGCTCGCTGCCGCTGCTCGGCACCGCGATCGACGTCGCCGACGGCCTCGCCGAGCTCCATGCCCGCGGCATCGACGGCGTGCTGATGAGCTATCACGACTACCTCGGCGACACCACGCGCTTCGCGAGCGAAGTCCTGCCGCTGCTGCGGGCCCGCGGCGTGCGCTGACGATGAGACGGCACCGCGGCGCCCTCTCATAGACCGGCGCCGTCTGCAATGCCGATTATTGAGCCTTGCATAAATCATGGACAGTCGAGTTTCAATTCCGCCTGCTTCCAGAAAGCATGGACCAACGCAGGTCGTTGCTGCATAGAGCGCAGCCGTCGGGAGGCAAGGTCGCGTACG
>JBFWSI010000323.1:0-5162 GCA_050248455.1 Gammaproteobacteria bacterium
GCCGTCTGCACGAAACGGGTCGCGATCCAGGCCTGGTCCGGCGTCGCGGGGATCATCGGGCTGACGCGCGGCTCGTGGCGCTCCGGCAGGCCGATCCAGAACTCGAGGCCCAGCGGCTGGGCGAGCTCCTGCTGGAAATAGCGGCCGAGGCGGCAGCGCGCGGCTCTATGCACCAGCTCGCCGACCGTCCAGGCCATCGTCAGCCCGTGGTAGCCCTGGCGCGAACCGGGGGCCCAGAAGGCCTCTTCGGCCGCCGTGCGCGCGACCATCGCGTCGTAGTCCCAGAAGCCGCCGGCGGCGACGGGCTCGCGCAGATGCGGGACGCCGAGCGTGTGGTCCAGCGCCATCGACACGCGCGCCCCGTCCTTGCCGCCGGCAGCGAACTCGGGCCAGTAGCGTGCGATCGGCGCGTCGAGATCGAGCAGGCCGCGCTCGCACAACAGGTGCGCGCACAGCGCCATCGCGCCCTTCGTCGACGAGAACACCGTACACAGCGTGTCTTCGCGCCACGGCTCGCCGTCGACGCTGCGGCGGCCGCCCCAGAGATCGACGACGCGCCGTCCGTCCAGGCTCAGCGCGACGCTCGCGCCGACCTCGTCGCGCCGCATGAAGTTGTCGTGGAAGGCGGCGAAGACGCCTTCGAAGCGGGTGTCGTAGCACCCCTCGAGCCGCCCGGCCGCGGTCTCGACCGCCACTCGTCTGCCCACACCGTGTACTCCTGGACGATTCGTCGAGCTGCAAGCGTAACAGGCCCCAATGGCGGCGGGCATCGAAACGCGCGGCGGCTCGTAACGCCCGATCCCGGATGAGCAACGCTCATCCGGGATCTTCGTCGAGGGTGGCGCATTCGTCCGACGATGCGGCGAGCCGTGAGGCTCGCGGTCGGCGCGATGCGCTCAAGACCGACGCATTTCGGCCGCTGACTTCGGGCACAGCTACCCCCCCGATGCCGTCCCGCGCGGGACGGTCGGCCGGCCCGTCACTGTGAACAATTGATCCGCGCGCCGGATCCCTGCGTCCGTCCCGGCGCCGGGGCCGTCACGCCGCTACAGTGAAGGAGGCCGAAGGCTCCCGGTCGGTAGACAAGGACGCGGAGATGATTCAGCAACCCAGCAGTCTCGACAGCACCGATCGCACGCTGCGCGCCGCGCGCCAGGCGAGTACGCAGGACGTGTCGGCGGCGATCGCGCGCATCGAGCCGCTCGCGAACCTGCCGCGCGAATACCTGCAGACGCTGATCGGCGCCGCCGACGTCGTGCATTACGGCGCGAACGCGACCGTGGTCGGCCGCGGCGGCTCTCCGCACGTGCTGTTCCTGCTGCGCGGCACGGTAACGGCGAAGAACATCGACGGCCAGTCGCTGCGCTACGACGCGAACCAGGCGCCCGTCGCGCACCCGGTCTACCAGAGCGGCGATCTGACGGAGCTCACCGCCGTGCGGCCGTCGACGCTGCTGCGCTTCCCGCACGCCGTCTACTTGCGCCAGCTCGGCCTCGCGACCACCGCATCCCCGCAGCGCGGGGCCGAAGTGCAGTACCTCGAGGACTGGGACCAGATGGACGGCCTCGAGCGCGCGCTGAGCTTCGGCGCGCTGTCGCACGTGCCGGCGGCGAACATCCAGCAGATTCTCTCCCACATCGAAGAAATCCCGGTCAACCCCGGCGAGCTCGTCTTCGCGCAGGATCTGCCCGCCCACGGTTATTACATCGTGAAGTCGGGCACCGCCGAGGTGTGGCGTGCCGATACCCACGGCCGTCGCTACCGGCTCGCGGTGAAGGTGCCGGGCGATGCCTTCGGCGACGACGCGCTGGTGCTCGAGGGGCTGCGCAGCGCGAACGTGAGCATGCTGACGGCGGGCACGCTGATGCGCATCTCGAACGAGGATTTCGTCAGCCTCATCCGCGCGCCGCTGCTGCGCACGCTGAGCCGTACCCAGGCGGACGCGCTGCTCGAAGACAACGGCCGCTGGCTCGATTTGCGGGACGCCGAGCAGTTCGCGGCCGGCGCGCAGCCGGATGCGCTCAACGTGCCGATCTCGCTGCTGCGCCTGAAACGCCGCGCGCTCGCCAACGACGTCAGCTATCTCGTCTATGCCGAGGATCGTCACACCGAGGAGCTCGGCTGCTACCTGCTCGCCGAGTGCGGCCTGAGCGCCTACATGCTCGACGAGTCCTGCGTCGACCACTACCGGCCGCCGGCGTCCAGCGGCCCCGAGCTCACGGCGCTGGACGCGCTGCCCGGGGCGATCGCGTCACCGCTCGATGTATCCATCACGCAGGACATCCGTCGTCACACGCAGGACGAAGCGCCACCGCCGCTCGTCGAAGTCAGCGACGGTGTCGGCGTCAAGGCCCTGCTGCAGGTCGAGCGCCTGCGCTACGAGCGCCTGCTCGCCGAGCGGACCCGCATCATCAAGGAAGCGGTCGAGCGCCAGGCCAACGAACAGCTCGCGAAGAAGGACGCCGAGATGCGCGAACAGGTGCTCGCGAAGATGCGCGTGCTGCGCGAGGAGCGCGATCGCCTGCTCACACACGCGAAACAGCTCGACGAGCAGCGCAAGACCCTGCTCGCCGAACGCGCCGCCCTGGACGCCGAGCGCCGGGCCTTCGAGGGGCTGCGCGACGCGGTCGAAGCCACCGCCTGAGCCGGGCTGGCACCGGATGCCGGCTGCGCGTATCGTGCCGCGCAGCCCTTGTTTTCCGACCCCGCCGATGAGCGCGCGCACGATTACCCGTCAAGACCTCGCCACCTGGGGCACCGCGACCGCGGCCCTGTTGCTGATCCTCTACCTGAAGCTGCTGCCGGCGCTGATCGCCGGCCTGCTCGTCTACGTGCTCGTGAATCTGCTGACGCCGCTGCTTCGCCGCAACCGCTGGCTGTGGGGCGAGTGGCCGCGGCTGATCGCGGTGTCGATCATCGCCGCGATCGTGATCGCGCTGATCGGGCTCGTCGGCATGTACGCCGCGAGCCTGCTGCGCGGCAGCCAGGACAGCATCCCGGCGCTGATCACGCGCATGGCGGAAATCATCGAGCAGTCGCGCACTCAGCTGCCGAGCTGGGTGTCGGACTACATCCCGGCCGATGCCGACGAGCTGCAGCAGTCGATCGTCGGCTGGCTGCGGGCGCATGCGGCGGTGTTCCAGACCGCGGGCACCGGCCTCGGTCGCGCGCTGGCGCACATCGTCATCGGCATGGTGATCGGCGGCCTGTTGTCGCTGGAGAGCGCGGTGCCGGCGCAGTCGCGCGGGCCGCTCGCCTCCGCGCTCGCCAAGCGCAGCTATCGCCTCAGCGTCGCCTTCCGCCGCGTGGTCTTCGCGCAGATCTGGATCTCGGCGCTCAACACGACCTTTACCGCGCTCTACCTCGCGGTCGCGCTGCCGCTGTTCGGCGTCAACCTGCCGTTCACGAAGACGCTGATCGTGGTGACCTTCGTCGCCGGGCTGCTGCCGATCCTCGGCAATCTCATCTCGAACACGGTGATCTTCATCGTGAGCTTCAGCCAGTCGCCGCTTGTCGCGCTGGTGTCGCTCGCCTACCTCATCGTGATCCACAAGCTCGAATATTTCCTTAATGCGCGCATCATCGGCAGCCACATCCGCGCCCGCGCCTGGGAGATGCTGCTCGCGATGCTGCTGATGGAAGCGGCCTTCGGCATCCCCGGCCTGATCGCCGCGCCGATCTACTACGCGTACATGAAGAGTGAACTGCGCGAGAAGGGCCTGATCTGATCGCGCCGGAGAATGCCGATGTCGACGCTCTACCACTGTGCCGGCGCGCGCTCCTTCCGCGTGCTGTGGACGGTCGAGGAAATGGGCCTCGCCTACGAGCTGAAGATGCTGCCGTTCCCGCCGCGCGTGCACCGGCGCGAATATCTGGAAGTGAATCCGCTCGGCACCGTTCCCGCCTTCCTCGACGGCGAGCTGCGCATGACGGAGTCCGCGGCGATCGCGCAGTACCTCGTCACGCGCTACGGCCCGAGCCCGCTCGCCGTCGCGGTCGACGAGCCGGACTACGGGCGCTGGCTCAACTGGCAGTACTTCGGCGAGGCGACGCTGACCTTCCCGCAGACGCTGGTGCTGCGCTATTCGGTGATGGAGCCGCCCGAGCGCCGCAATCCGCAGGTCGCCGACGACTACGCGAAGTGGTTCCTCGCGCGCCTGCGCGGCATCGACGCCGTGGTCTCGCAGCAGGACTACCTGTGCGCGGGGCGCTTCACGACGGCGGACGTCTCGGTCGGCTACGCGCTGCTGCTCGCGAGCCATCTCGGCCTGGCCGCGCGTTTCCCGCCGGCGGTCACGGACTATTTCGAACGGCTGCGGGCGCGGGACGGCTGTCGACGGGCGATCGACGCGGAGCTGCGCGCGGCGCAGGCGCAGGGAGTGGCCTTCGATCTGGGAAGCTTCATCGCCGCGCGGGGATGAGCCCGTTCAGGCGATGACGCGCGCAAAATTGCACGGCTCGTGCGCTTCGACGGCGATGCGCTTGCCGAAAACCTCTCCTCCCGCGATCGCCGCAATGCTCGCCGCGTCCTCGTTCGCGATGCGTGCGAAGAAGCGCGCGCTGCCGCTCTCCGTCGTCGCCGACACGTAGACGACGTCCGGCTGTCCCTTCTTCAGCGTCATCACGTAGCTCTCGATCACGCCCGTCGCCGGTGCCGGATCGGCGAGCGGCATCGCGGGGATCGCCGCAAAGCGGCGTGCGATGTCCGTGCAGTCGATCGGTCGCCACGGCGCTTCGAGGCGGCCCGCATAGAGGCCGGCCGAGTGCTTCGACAGGTAGCCGCCGTTGGCGACGACCAGCGCGGTGGATGCGCGATCGGCGCGCACGCGCGCGACGGCTTCGCAGATCGCATGCATGCTGTAGTTGTTGCCGGGGCCGCCGAAGAACGGCAGGCCGCCGGTCAGGGTCAGCGCACGGCCGCTGCGCCAGTCGAGGCCGAGCGCGTCGCAGGCGCTGAATACCGCGATCGGGAAGCAGCTGTAGAGATCGAGGTGCGCGACGTCGTCGATGCGCGTGCCGGCCGCGTCGAGCACGCGCTCGATCACCAGCTCCTGCGCGAGCGAGCGCTCGAGCAGGGTGCGGGCGCTGACGGTGCGGTCGTCGAGATCGGCGTGGCTGCTCAGGAAGCCCCACTGCGCGGGCGGGATGCCGAGGCGGCGCGC
>JBFWSI010000324.1:0-5148 GCA_050248455.1 Gammaproteobacteria bacterium
GATCAGCGTGTTCAGGAGCTTCAGCTCCTGCACGTTGAGATGCAGCCGCTCGCCGACCTTGTCGGCGTAGATCAGGCCGATGCAGCTGCGGTTTGCCGTCAGCGCGAACAGCAGGATCGAGCGCGGGACGGTGAGCTCGCGACACCAGGCCGGGATCTTGTCGCGGTACTGGCCCTGTTCGACGTCGAGGATCACGAAGTCCTTGCCCTTGCGCACTGCCTCGTTGAAGACGTCGTCCTCGGGGCCGGTGCGGAAGCCGAACTTCGGCATGATCTCCTCGGCCTGCGCGCCGAAGCCGGAACGCGCCTGCAGCGCGCCGCGCTTGGGATCGCGGATCAGCAGCAGCACGCGCGTGAAATCCATGCCGCGGTAGAAGGCTTCGAGCACCATCGTGAAGATCTGGTTGACGGGTGTCTCGTCGAGCAGCGCATTGGTGAGATCGGCGATCGCGTTGACGAGGAAGGTCTTGCGATCGGCCGTCGCGGCGTCGTCGGCCGCGGCGTCGGCAAGCTCGCTGGGGCGCGCGCCGGGCCCGCCGCTCGCGGCCGGGTTCGCGGCGGCGGCGGGCGCCGTCGGCTGCAGGCGCTTGACGACTTTCTTGAAGAAGCTCGCGGACTCGACGTCGATCGCGAGCACGCCCGCATAGTCGCGCGTCGCCTCGACCGCGCGTCCCACCGCTTCGCGCAGATCCTTGGGGCTCAGATCGATGCTCGCGCGGTAGCGCTCGCCGAGCTTCAGCAGCTTCTGCTCGAGATCGGCGTCGCCGCTCGCATGGCCGACCGCTTCGGCGGCGTCGTTCGCGAAGGCCGCGATCTGCGCCACGGTGCCGGCCGGCGTGCTCGCGGCCTGCAGCCTGCCTTCGCGCGGCGGCGTCATCGCCTGCAGCAGGCGCTCCGGGAAATTCCACTGCCGCGCGACCGCGATGCCGAACTCCGCATAGCCGGTGCCGAGCACCTCGCGCGCCGCGGCCGCCTCGCCGATGCCGCGGCTGGCGACGAGACGCTGGATCTCGTCGAACTCCTCGGGAAAGTAGTAGATCGCGAGATGGCGGCCGAGCCGATGCAGCATGCCGGCGATGAAGCTTTCCTCGCTGTCGAGGCCGCGCCGTCCGCGCGCGAGATCCCTGGCCAGCACGCCGCTCAGGAAAGACGCGCAGGCCGCGTCCTTCAGCGCTTCCGCCTGCTGTCCGTTCTTCAGGTGCTCGAAAATCGCGATGCTGAGCGCGGCGGCGCGTATCGCGTCGAAGCCGAGGATCAGCACCGCGCGCGACACGGTGCCGATCGAGCCGCCGTACTGGCCGTAGACCGCGGAATTGACCAGGCGCAGCAGCTTCGAGGTCAGCGCGTAGTCCTTGAGGATCAGCGCCGACAGCTCGTTGACGTCGTCGGACTCGGGGCGCCCGCATTTCTGGTTCAGCTCGACGATGAGGCGCGACACGGCAGGGAAGTCCGGCTTGCGCTGGATGCGACGAAGCAGGAAGTCGATCGCGGCGGACTGACCGCTGCTCGCGACGGTCGCGGCCTCTTCGGGCGCGAGATAGGCGTCGATCGCCGCCGCCATCTCGCCGGCGCTGCGGTAGCGCGTCGCCGGATCGCGCGCGAGGGCCTTGATGACGATCGCGTCGAGCCTGTCGTCGACCTGGCGATCGACGGCCGAGGGTGCGGGTATCGGGTCGTGCAGGACCTTGAACATCACCGCCATCGGGCTGTCGGCATCGAACAGCCGCTTGCCCGTCAGCAGCTCGTGCAGGATGACGCCGACCGAGAACACGTCGGAGTGCGGGCCGACCTCGCCGTTGCCGAGCACTTCGGGCGGCAGGTAGTTCACGGTGCCGACGATTTCGCCCGTCGCCTGCGCGCTGCCGCCGGTCGCCTGGTCGCCACCGGCAGCGAGCAAGGTCGATACGCCGAAGTCGAGGATGCGCGGCTTGTCCTGATCGTCGACGAGGATGTTCGACGGGCTCAAATCCCGATGCAGCAGACCCTGGCCGTGGGCGTAGGCGACCGCCTCGAGCACGCGCTGGACGATGCGCAGCGCGCGATGGGCGGGCAGGCGCTCGCCGCCGCCGACGTAGCGGCCGAGCGGCAGGCCGGCCGCGAACTGGTAGACCAGATAAGGCGTGCTGCCGGCGACGTCGATTTCGTACAAGGGCACGATGCCGGGGTGGTCGAGACGCGCGACGTGGCGCGCCTCCTGGATCAGGCGTGCGGAATCCCGGTGGCCGCGCCGCAGGGTCTTCAGCGCCACCTGGCGGTCGAGCTCGGGATCGCGCGCGAGATAGACGCGGCCCTGGCCGCCGGCGCCGAGCACGCGCAGCGGTTCGAAGCGACCGATCCGGGCCGGCAGCGGCTGGGTCCGGGACGTGACGCTGACGACGCTGCTCATCGGGACGGCATGCGGTTGGCCTCGGGGGCGACTTGCGAAGTAGCGGCTTGCCCGCCGGTGTCTTGAGACGGCCGAAGGCGTGCCGCAACGGCAGCCGTCCCGTTCCGCCGCCCGTCGGGGCTCGTTATGATCGAGTTGCCGCAGCGCAGCGCCCGCGGCCGAACCCGTTGACGACGCGATACCGATGCCCCTCATCAAGCAATCCGAACTGGTGCCCTATCCCGCCGAGGAAATGTTCGCGCTGATCGCGGACGTCGAGGCCTATCCCGAGTTCCTGCCGGGCTGCGAGCGCTCCTGGATCGAATGGCGCGACGGTCCCCGTTTCCGGGCCGGCATGGCCGTGCGCAAAGGCAAGGTGGCCTTCAGCTTCCGCACCGAGCAGGTCCTCGAGCCGCCGGTCCGGCTCGATCTGCGGCTCGTCGAGGGACCGTTCCGCAAGCTCGAGGGCGGCTGGCAGGTCGCGTCGAACGCGCTCGGCTGTCGCGTGTCGCTCGCGCTGGATTTCGAGTTCGAGAATCGCCTGGTCGGCGCGGCGCTGTCGCCGGTGTTCAGGCTGATGACCGGCGCGCTCGTCAGCTCCTTCCGCGAACGTGCGGTGAAGATCCATGGCCGGCGTTGAGCTGCTGCGCGTCGAAGTCGCCTATGCGGGCGAACGGACCTCGAGCCGCGTCGCGCTCGACGTGCCGGCCGGCACGACGGTGCGCGGCGTGATCGAACGCGCGCGCGTGCTCGCCCGCCATCCGGAAATCGATCTGTCGCGCTACGCCGTCGGCATCTTCGGCACGCGCTGCGGGCTCGACGATCTCGTCGGCGACGGCGCGCGCGTGGAAATCTACCGGCCGCTGCTGCGCGACCCGAAGGAAGCGCGCCGCCAGCGCGTGCGGCGCTGACGCCGCGTCTCAGTGCGCGCTCGCGGTCTCCTCGTCGTCGTCGCCATCCTCGTCGCGGCCGAAGATGCGCGCGAAGAAGCCTTTCTTCTTCTTGACCGGCGCGTCCGCGGGCACGACGACTTCGGGGATCTCCTCTTCTTCCGCGTCCTCGTCCTTGGCGTCGGATTTCGGCGCGGTGCCGCCGACGAAGGGCAGTGCGTCCGCCATCTTGCGCAACACCCCGCGTTGCTGGCCCGGGACCTCCACCGACTGATCCTGCCGCATGTCGACTTCGATCGGCCCGGCGGCCGGCTTGACGTCGCCGGCGACCCGTACGAGCTTGTCGTCGGCGAAGAACAGCGTCACGCGACGCATCCGCGCTTTCTTGTGTCCGGGCTGGAAGGTATAGACGTAGTCCCAGCGGTCGGTATGGAAGGTATCGGTGATGGCCGGCGAGCCCATGATGAAGTTGACCTTCTTCTTGTCCATGCCGGGTTCGAGCTGGGCCAGCATCTCCTGCGTGATCACGTTGCCTTGCTGGACGTCGACGCGATAGGCGAAGGGCACGTTGCGCAGATCGGGTAGATCGGGGCGCTGGCAGCCGGCGAGCAGGACGCCCAGCGCCACGCAGCACAGCGGTAATAACCTTCGAAAGCTTGGGCGAATCATGAGTGTGGATCGCGTCCTCGAGGATGGCGTGGCGCGTGTCCGGGACGGCCGCGCCCCGGCGGCCAACGCGCGAACGATGATGCTAAGATGGCGCTGCTTCCGGGCGGCGGCGCGGAGCGACCGGCGCGGCGGACAGCGGCCGTCGTGCAAGGCGCCGCAGTATAGCCCATGACAATCGCGCGGCCACCAGGGCATGTCCGCTGCGCGAGGTAAACGGAGAACCGTGCGGGTGGTAGACACGTTCGAACTGAAGAAGGCGGGACTGAAGGCGACGCTGCCGCGCCTGCGCATCCTCGAGATCCTCGAGAAGAGCGGCGATCGGCACATGAGCGCCGAAGACGTCTACCGCGCGCTGCTCGATGCCGGCGAGGACGTCGGCCTCGCGACCATCTACCGCGTGCTGACGCAGTTCGAGACCGCCGGCATCGTCGAGCGCCACAATTTCGACGGCTCGCACGCGGTGTTCGAGATTGCGCGCGGCCCGCACCACGATCACATGGTGTGCCTGGACAGCGGCGAGGTGGTCGAGTTCTTCGACGAGGAAATCGAACGCCGCCAGCGCGAGATCGTCGCCGCCCACGGCTACGAGCTCGCCGATCACAGCCTGGTGCTGTACGTCCGCCGCAAGAAGGCGGCGGAAGGGCGCTGAGCCCGCCGTCCGCGGCGCGCGGCCTCAGGCGCCGAGCAGCTCCTTCGCATGGGCGACCGTCTTCCTGGTGATCTCCTCGCCGCCCAGCATGCGGGCGATTTCCTCGACGCGTGAAGCGGCGTCGAGGTAGCGCACCGAGGTTTCCGTCACGCCGTTCTTCACCGACTTGCCGATCTGCAGGTGCCGGCCGCCGGCCGCGGCGACCTGCGGCAGATGGGTGATGCACAGCACCTGGCGATGCGCGGTGATGGCCTTCAGGAGCCGCGCGAGCACCGCGGCGACGCGCCCGCCGACTCCGGTGTCGACTTCGTCGTAGACGGCGACGGGCACCCCCGACACCCCCGCCGCCGCGACCTGCAGCGCGAGGCTCACGCGCGAAAGCTCACCGCCCGAGGCGACCTTGCGCAGCGGACGCGGCGGCAGATCCGGATTCGTCGTCACCGTGAACTCGACCTCGTCGAGCCCGTGCTCCCCGGGCGCGGCGGACGCCGCGATCTCGATCTCGAAGCGCGCATGCGGCAAGGCCAGCTCGTGCAAATGCGCGACGACCGCCGCGGCGAGGCGCCCGGCGGCGTC
>JBFWSI010000325.1:0-5139 GCA_050248455.1 Gammaproteobacteria bacterium
AGCTTGCGCCGGCCGGCGCCGTAGATCTTCTCGCGCAGGGTGCCCGGCGCGTATTCGCGCTGCACGAGACCGCGATGCTGCAGGATCGGCACGACGCCGTCGATGAAGTCGACGAAGCTGCCCGGCGTGATGCCGTAGGCGAGGTTGAAGCCGTCGACGCCGGCGGCGAGCCAGTCCTCGAGCCGGTCGGCGACCTGCTCGTAGGCGCCGACGAGCACGGGCCCGGCGCCGCCGATGCCGACATAGGTCGCGAGATCGCGCATCGTCCATTCCCGCGACGGATCCGCGGCCGTGAAGCCGTGCACGATCGTGCGGATCGCGTTGGTCTCGATGTAGCGCAGCTTCCGGTCCGGCGCATAGGCGGAGAAGTCGATGCCGGTCCAGCCGCTCAGCAGCGCCAGCGCGCCGTCGTAGCTGATGTATTCGGCGTAGTCGGCGAGCTTGCGCCGCGCCGCGTCCTCGGTCGGCGCCGTGATCACCTTCACGAAGGCCATGATCTTGAGATCCGCCGGATCGCGGCCGACGGCCGCGGCCGCGGTCCGCACGTCGCGCACGTACTGCCCGACCACCTGCGGCGAGGGACCGAGCATGAACACGCATTCGGCGTGCCGCGCGGCAAAGGCCTGGCCGCGCGGCGAGGCGCCGGCCTGGTAGAGCAGCGGCGTGCGCTGCGGCGACGGCTCGCACAGATGGCAGCCGGGCACCTCGTAGTACTTGCCCGCGTGGCGGATGTCGTGGACCTTGCCTGGGTCGGCATAGACGCCCGTGCGCCGATCCCGGACGACCGCATCGTCCTCCCAGCTGCCCTCGAGCAGCTTGTAGACGACCTCGAGATACTCGTCGGCGATCGCGTAGCGCTCGTCGTGCTCCGGAAGGCCCTTGAGGCCGAGGTTGCGCCCGGTGCTCTCGAGGTAGGACGTCACGATGTTCCATGCGACGCGGCCCTTCGTCAGGTGATCGAGCGTCGAGAGCTTCTTCGCGAAGATGAACGGGTGCTCCTGCAGGATGGAGCTCGTGAAGCCGAAGCCGAGATGCGCGGTGGCGTGCGCGAGGGCCGGCAGCAGCACGGCCGGATCGTTGACCGGCACCTGCGCCGCGGCGCGGATCGCGGCATCGCGGTTGCCGCGGAAGACGTCATAGACACCGACGACGTCGGCGAGGAACAGCGCGTCGAAGCGGCCGCGCTCGAGCAGCTGCGCGAGCTCGATCCACGTGCCGAGCTCGGTGTAGCGCGTCATGCGGTCGTCCGGATGCGGCCACAGGCCGGCCGAATGGTGGACGACGCAGTTCATGTGGAACGCGTTCAGGTAGATGCGTTGGCGCGGCACGACCGGCTCCTCGCGATGACGGGACGCCGGACGCTCGCGCCGGCGGGACAGCGCGCGCAAGGAACGGGCCAGCCGCGCAGACGCGCGCCGTTGCGGGGATCCGTGGAGCGCCTGCTTCGCGCCCGGGCCCAATCGCGCAAATATGCGCGCTAGACACGCGCGGGCGCTTGGAGAAGCCGTGAAATCTGCGAGCGCGGACCGGTATTGCCGGCCCGCGTGAGACGCCCGAATGACTGAGCCAGGCGCCCGTCGACCCTGCCGACCTGTTCGTCACTCCCGCACGGGCGGGCGTGACGAAGAAAGCTCCTGAAGGGCATGTGCGCTCGGCTGTTCAGCCGATCGCCCCTGTCTCGCGCAGCGCGGCGATCTCGGCCGCCGCGCAGCCGACCGAGGCCAGCAGCTCCTCGGTGTGCTGGCCGAGCAGCGGCGACGGGCGGCGCACGCCGAGCCGCTCGCCGTCGAAGATCGCGGGCGGGCGGGCCTGCCGCAGGCGGCCGCCCTGCGGATGCTCGTACTCGATGATGCTGCGATCGTGCGTGACGCGCGGATCGTTCAGCACCTCCTCGAAGCTGTTCACCTTCGCGCAGGGCACGCCGTTGGCGTCCATGCGCTTGACCACTTCCGCCGTCGACAGCTTGCGCGTGCCCACTTCGAATTCCTGGAACAGCTCCTCGTAGCGCGCGAAGCGTTCGGAGAGCGTCGGGAAGCGCGGATCGTGGAACAGCGCCGGCAGATCGAGGCCGTCGCAGGCGCCTTTGAACTCGTCATCGCCGACGACGATCATCGTCACGTAACCGTCGAGCGTCGGCAGCAGCCGGTAGAAGCTCGCGATCAGCGGCTTCGGCGTGAAGCCCTCGTCACCGACGAAGCTGTGATTCCAGTAGACCTCGGGCCACAGGAAGGCGAGGCTCGCGTCGAGCATCGAGAGCTCGACGTGCTGACCGCGCGCCTGGCCGCGGGCGCGCGCGAGCAGGGCTGCGGAGATCGCCTGCGCCGCCGTCAGCGCCGCGACCTTGTCGCTCGCCACGGTCTTCACCAGATCGGGCACGCCGTGCTTGGCCTGCGCGGCGGCGAAGCCCGACACGCTCTGGATCACGGGGTCGTAGACGCGCTGGTGCGCGGCCGGGCCCGTGGCGCCGAAGCCCGAGATCGAGACGTAGATCAGATCGGGGAACTCGGCGTGCAGCGCCTCGTAGCCGTAGCCCGAGCGATCCAGCGCGCCGGGCCGGGAGTTCTGCACGAAGACGTCCGCGGTCGCGATCAGCTTGCGCAGCGGCGCCTTCAGCGCCGGATTTTTCAGATCGACCGCCATCGAGCGCTTGTTGCGGTTCATATAGGCGGTGTAGCCGGTGATGCCGCCGCGCACGCCGCCGACGTGGCGCGAGGGGTCGCCGACCCCGATGGTTTCGAGCCGGATCACGTCCGCGCCCTGATCGGCGAGGATGCCCGTCGCCATCGGGCCGGAAGCATTGGTCGTGACTTCGATGATGCGGATGCCGCTCAGGGGTTGCATGCGAGTCTCCAGCGGGAAAGGGGCAGGCGTCGGATGTTAGCGGGCGCCACGCGGGTCTGGCTATCCGCCGTGCGGCGGCCCGGCGTTATGATGGCCTCGGTCCGGTCCCGGCGCACATAGGTCGAGCCGTGCGCGCGCCGCGCACGACTCGAGGCCGGCGCGCCGATCCGAGCCGCGCAAACAGCCATGGGAGCACACCGCATGCATTTCCTCGTTTCGGGCAAGATCAGAAAGCCGCGAGAGGTGACGAGCCAGGAGTTCTATCGCGTGTGGCAGCAGGAATCGATCGCCGGCCGCGAGCTCGAGCAGGCCGGGCAGCCGATCTTCAAGGTCGCGGGCGAGTACGAAATCGTCCTCATCATCGAAGTCGAAAAGCCCGCCGATCTCGATGCGGCGCTGCATCGCCTGCCCATCTGGACCGAGGGTTATCAGGACATGATCGAGGTCACCGCCAAGGCGCTGGTGCCCTACGGGGAGTGGGGCCGGCAGCTCGATCGGCTCACGGAAAGCCGGGAGTAGCGCCGGTCACGCCCCGGCCTCCGTTCTTCCCGCAGGACGGCCTCGCATGCAGCATTACGACGTGATCATCATCGGCGCCGGCCTGTCCGGGATCGGCGCCGCGCGACAGCTGCAGGACCAGTGTCCGGACCGGCGCTTCGCCATTCTGGAAAGCCGCGAGGCAATCGGCGGCACCTGGGATCTGTTCCGCTATCCCGGCATCCGCTCGGACAGCGACATGTACACGATGGGCTACGACTCGAAGCCGTGGCGCGAGCCGAAGGCGATCGCGGACGGGCCGTCGATCCTCGCCTACATCCGCGAAGCGGCGCAGGAGCGCGGCCTCAATCGCGCAATCCATTTCGATCGCAGGCTCGTCGCCGCGCAGTGGTCCTCGGCCGAGGCGTGCTGGATGCTCGAGGTCGAGTGCCCGAAGGGCGGCGGCACACTGCGCTATTCCTGCAACTGGCTTCTGATGTGCAGCGGCTACTACCGTTACGAACACGGCTACCGTCCACGCTTCGAAGGCGAGGAGCGCTACGGCGGCCGCCTGGTCCACCCGCAGCACTGGCCCGGCGATCTCGAGTATGCGGGCAAGCACGTCGTCGTCGTCGGCAGCGGCGCGACCGCGATCACGCTGGTGCCGGCCCTGGCAGAGACTGCGTCGAAGGTGACGATGCTGCAGCGCTCGCCGAGCTACGTCGTATCGCTGCCGGGCCGCGATCCCATCGCGCGCATCCTGAGCCGGCTGCTGCCGGCGCAGCTCGCGTATCGCCTGACGCGTTGGAAAAACCTGCAGTTCCAGCGCTGGATCTACCAGCAGACGCGCACGCGGCCCGAGGCCGTGAAACGCAAGCTCATCGACATGGTGCGCCGGCAGCTCGGCCCGCAGTACGACGTCGCGCGCCATTTCACACCGCGCTACCGGCCGTGGGATCAGCGTCTCTGCGTGGTGCCCGACGGCGATTTCTTCGCGGCGATACGCGCCGGCAGGGCCGAGATCGTCACCGACACGATCGCGCACTTCGACGAGCACGGCATCGTGCTCGCATCGGGCCAGCGTCTCGATGCCGACATCGTCGTCACCGCGACGGGGCTCGATCTCGTGTGGCTGGGCGGCGCGCGCTTCGGCGTCGACGGCGTCGCCGTCGATTTCACGCAGCGCTGGTCGTACAAGGGTGCGATGTTCTCGGACGTGCCGAACCTCGTCTACACCCTGGGCTACATCAACGCCTCGTGGACCTTGCGCTCCGAGCTCGTCGCCGAGTTCGCCTGCCGCCTCCTCAATCACATGACGGCGACGCATACGCAACAGTGCACGCCGCGCCTGCGCCCCGAAGATCGCGCGATGCGCCCGCGCCCGTTGATCGACGGCTTCACGCCCAACTATCTCAAGCGCGTCGCTCATCTCTTCCCGCATCAGGGCGATCGCGATCCCTGGCAGAACCCGCAGAACTACCTGGTCGATCGCAAGAACCTCCGCGCCGGCGCACTCGAGGACGGCGTGCTGCAGTTCACGGCGGCGCCCGAGTCGGGGGTGCGGGGGAAGAATCCGGCCACGGAGGGCACGCAGAAGAATGGGATTGATCTGGCGGTACCGTAACGGTGTCGCTCGCTTCGAGCCGCGGTGTTTCGGTGTCGATCCATAAATTTTCTCTTTCTCCGCGCCCTCCGTGTCCTCCGCGGCTGTATAGCTGAGCGTAAATGCACTCCACTGGCGGTTCGACAGCGTATGCCCGGGTAGAGGCTCCTCTTCGTCATTCCCGCGCAAGCGGGCATCCACGCACTCCCCCGGCATCC
>JBFWSI010000326.1:0-5138 GCA_050248455.1 Gammaproteobacteria bacterium
GCCTACACCGTCCTCACGCCGGAATCGGCCGCGGCGATCGACGCCGTCTATCGCGACATGGAGGACAAGCTGCGCCGGCGCCTCGGCCTGCCGGCCGACACCGCGTTCACGCGCAGCTTCGACGGCCAGCTGCTGGGCCAGACCTGGGAGACGCCGTTCGTCGACGTGCCTCCCGGCCCCGTCACGTCCGAGTCGGTGTCGGCGATGATCGCGAACTTCCACGCCGAGTACGAGCAGCGCAACGGCGATCGCTTCGAGGCGATCCCGGTGCAAGGCGTGACCTATCGCGTGCGCGCCGAGGTGCCGACGCCCAAGGTGCAGTTCCCCGAGCTTCCCGCGCGCAGCGGCGCGCCGCTCGCGGCGATCGGCGCGACGGTGCTGCGCTACCTCTCCGACGACGAGCAGCTCGCACAGATCTACGAGCGCACGAGCCTGCGCGCGGGCGACGTCATCGACGGCCCCGCGATCGTCCGCGAAGCGCTGTCGACGACGCACATCGGCCGCCGCCAGCGCGCGACGGTCGGTCGTCTCGGCGAGATTTCGATCGAACTGAAGTAAGGAGCCGGCCATGAACGAAGCCTTGAAGTCCACCCCGGCCCCGCAGACCGGCCACGGCCAGCGCCTGCGCGATCTCGACGAGCAGGCCTTCCGCGCCAAGTACCACTGCGATCGCTTCACGGCGACGGTGCTCGGCAATCGCCTGCGCTATGCCGTGCAGCACATGAGCACGGGCCTGATGTTCAACGCCTTCTCGCCGATCATCCGCGACTGGTACGACTTCGCGATCACCGTGTCCGGGCCGCCCGAGCTCGACTACCCGATGCCCGCGGTGTCCGCGAGCCTCGTCGTCTTCATCGGCACGATGGCGGACGCGGTGCGCAACGCCGTCGAGGAGTACGGCCCGGGGAATCTCGAGCCCGGCGACGTGCTGATCTGCAACGATCCCTACCGCGTCGGCACGCACGTCAACGATCTGTGCTTCATCCGACCGGTGTTCCACGACGGCAAGATCGTCGCCTTTCTCAACGTGCGCGCGCACCAGCTCGACATGGGCGGCGTCGTGCCCGGCGGCTTCAGCGGCACCAAGACGAACGTCTACGAGAATGGGCTCGTGCTGGGCCCGATGCTGCTCTATCGCAAGGACAAGCCGATCCGCTCGACCTTCAGCCTGTTCTTCGACAACACGCGCCTCGCGCCGCTGCTCTATCCGGACATCGTGACGATCTTCCGCCAGCTGCAGCTCGGCGAGCGGCTGATCCAGGAGAGCGTCGCCCGCTACGGCGTCGATGCCTATCTCGGCACCGTGCGCTACTGCGTCGACACCGGCGCGGAGGCGATGCGCGACGCGCTCGCGAAGCTGCCGGACGGCGTCTACGAGGCCGAGGACGGCATCGACTGCGACGGCGCCGGCGACGACGAGGAGTACGTCCTGCGCGCGAAGGTGATCAAGCGCGGCGAGCACGTCGAAGTCGATCTCAGCGGCACCTCGCGCCAGGCGCGCACCTGCATCAACGCGGGCCCGCTGGACGCGAAGACGGCCATCGCCGTGGCCTTCAAATTGACGCTCGATCCGCTGACGCCGTTCACCTCCGGTGCCTTCCGCGACATCGACATCGTGCTGCCGCCCGGCACCATCGTCAGCGCGATGCCGCCGAGCGGCGCGATCATGCTGTACTGGGAAGTGACGATGCCGCTGATGATGGCGCTGTTCCGCGCGATCGGCCGCGCGATCGGCCCGGACGCGATCGGCGGCGACTACGGCTCGATCAGCGGCCACAACGCGCACGGCGTGTGGCCGGACGGTCGGCCGTGGACCAACATCGCCGTCTGCGGCGGCGAGCACGGTCCCTGGGGCGCGAGCCGCGAGGCGGACGGCGATTCCTACAACGTCACCTACATGATCAACAACATCGATCCGCCAACCGAGGCGATCGAGCAGGATTCGCCGGTGGTCGTGCTGCGCAAGGAATACGTGCCGGACACCGCCGGCAGCGGCTACAACCGCGGCGGCGCGAGCGTGGTGAAGGACACGATGTGGCTCGCGGCCGCCGAGCACTACTCGATGCCGCTGAAGCTCAAGCGGCCCAGCGGCACCGGGGTCTACGGCGGCGGCGACGGCGGCCTCGGTGCGGCGTGGTTCTTCGAGCCCGGTTCACGGGGCCTCGACGAGGCCGGCCATCTCGTGCCTTTCGACGCGAGCGCCTATGCGGATGCGACGCCGATTGCCGGCGTGCTGAACCCGCGGACCAAGTCGCCCGATCCGGACGGGGAGTATTTCTATTTCGCCCGCGTGCCGGTCTGGCGCACCGCGCCCGACACGATGTCGCGCTACCTCACGAACGGCGGCGGCGGCTGGGGCAAGGCCTGGCAGCGCGAGCCCGGGCGCGTGCTCGCCGACGTGCGCAACGGCTACGTCAGCCTCGCCCATGCCCGCGACGCCTACGGCGTCGTGATCCACGGCGATCCCGATCGCGACCCCGAAGGCCTCGTCATCGACGAAGCCGCGACGCGGAGCTGCCGGGAGACGTTGATGAAGGCCGATGGGTGATTGGGCGCTGTGCTGCTTCGTACGCCGATCAATCCGTATAGCTGAGCGTAAATACACTCCACTGGCTGTGCGATAGCGCATGTAGAAGTCTCCTGCGTCATGCCCGCGCAAGCGGGCAGCCACGCACTACCCCGGTGTCCAGGAAGAATCGCCCGACGGAGACCTCCTCGTCGGGCGTGGATTCCCGCTGGCGCGGGAATGAGGGTACACAACACGCAGGGGAGCGTATTTGCGCTCAGCTATATGGATTCACCTGCGACGACGCCGATTCAGGCTGCGATCCGGAAGCGATCGGTGCTGGCGGTGAGGGTTTCGGCGAGGGCGACGAGCTTGTCGGCTTCGACGGCGAGGGCGCGGACGGTGCTCGCGGTGTCGGCGGACAGGGCTTTGGACTTGTCCAGCGTATCGGCGATCTCGAGCGTGGTGCCGGCCTGGCGCTCGCTGAGCGCGACGATCTTCTCGAACTCGCCGCGCACGCGACGCGAGGAATCGGCGATGATCTCGAGCGCGGCATCGACTTCCGCCATGCACGCGCTCGCCGCGCGCGCTTCCTCGTTGCCGGCCGCGACGGTGCGCGTCGTCCTGTCGGACTCGGCGAGCACGGCACCGATGGTCTGCTCGATCTGGTTCGTCGCACCCAGCGTCTTCGCGGCCAGCGAGCGCACCTCGTCGGCGACGACCGCGAAACCGCGCCCCTGTTCGCCGGCGCGCGCTGCCTCGATCGCGGCGTTCAGCGCGAGCAGGTTGGTCTGCGCGGCGATTTCGCCGATGGCGTGGATGATGTGCTGGATGTCGTCGACGCGGACGTTCAGCCGCGCGATCGACTCGGCGACCGCGTCGCTCTGGATCTGCGCGCTCTCGACGTTGTGACCGGCGCGGGCGACGACTTCGCGGCCGATGCCGGAGCTCGCCACCGCTTCTTCGGCAGCGACGCGCGTGCGCGCGACCTCGTCCAGTGCGCGATCCATGTCCTGCCGGATGCCGAGCGCGGCGCGCGAGGCCTGCTCGATGTAGACCGCCTGACCGTCGGCGCGGCGCTGCGAATCGGCCGCCTGTTCCGACAGCGCATGCGCGGTCTGGCGCAGGCCCGTCGCGGAGGCCTGCACGTGACCGATCATCTCGCGCAGCGCGGCGCTCATCGTGTCGATCTGACGCCCGAACTGGGCGATTTCGTGCTCGCCCTCGATCGCGACCGCCGAGCGCAAGTCGCCCGCGGCGATCGCATCGACGCGTGCGACGAGGATTTTCAGCGGACGGAACACGACGCCGCAGGACAGCCAGGTCAGCGCGCAGCTCATCACCAGCAGCACCGCGCCGATCGCGAGCGCCTTCCACAGCGTCGCGCGCAGCGCGCCGCGCACATGGGCGATGTCGACGTCGACGCCTATCACATAGGCATTGCCGGCGGCCGTGCGCGTCGGCACGAACACGGAGCGGAAGCTGCCCCATTTGTCGGTGTATTCGTCGAAGCGCTGCCGCTGCGTGCGCACGGCGTCGAGCAGGCCCGGCGAGGCGTCGGCGTAGACTTCGAAGAGCTTGGCGTAGCTCTCGTCCGCGAAGTCTTCGTCGCTGGGGCTGTCGGAAGTGAACTGCAGCGCGCCGTCGCGCTCGATCATCGTGTATGCATAGGCCACGCCCGCGGCGCGCGCGAAGGCCGCCTGCCGGCGCAGCAGCGCACGATAGCCGGCGGCGTCGACGCTGCCTTCGCGAGCCAGGCGATCGTGGACCTCGTCCGCCGACAGCTTCAATGCCTGGGCGGTGGTGACGAGCTGGCGGTCGAGCCCTGCGCGCAGATCGTCGCGATGCACGCGGTAGACGTACAGCGCGAACACGCCGCTGGAGAGCAGGTTCACCGCAATCACGCACAGCATCACGCTCGTGCGCAGTTGGAGTCGTCGTAACAGCCGGACCATGCCCTCGCCCACCGGGAACGCTTCTTGCGAATTGCAATGTGTTCCATAGCGACGGCGGGCCCCTGGTCTTGAGGGCAACGAGGGAAAAGTGCTGGCGATTCAGCGGCCTGTAATCGATTGCAGCGGTTGGCCGCGGCGCCGGCTCAGCGGCGCGCCTCGACCACGTAGTCCGCGAGCCTGGCCTCGCGCGTCATCTCGAAGAAGTCCACGTTGCGAAACGGGGAATTGACGACGATGCGGCCGCGCTGGTTGCGGTAGTAGGTCGTCATGCCCGGGTGCGTCCACACCATGTTCGCGTGCGCGGCGTCGATGCGCCGGTTGTAGTCGTCGCAGACCTCGGGCCGGCACTCGACGCTGCCCAAGCCCTGCGCCGTCATCCGGCGCAGCACGTCGACGATGTAACGCACCTGCATCTCGACGACGACGATCAGGCTGCCGCCGTGGCCGGGCTGCAGGTTCGGGCCGTACAGCGTGAAGAAGTTCGGAAAGCCCGGCACGACCGTGCCGAGATAGGCCTGCGCGTTGTCGCCTTCCCAGGCCTCGCGCAGCGGCAGGCCGTCGCGGCCGCGAACCTCGTAGGTGTTGATGAAGTTGAGCACGTCGAAGCCCGTCGCGATCACGAGCACGTCCGCCGGGTGATGGACGCCGTCGGCGGTGTGCACGCCGGCGGCGTCGAC
>JBFWSI010000327.1:0-5128 GCA_050248455.1 Gammaproteobacteria bacterium
GGAAGAGTCGTACACCGATCTCCGCGCCGCCTCGGTCCGGGTCCTGATCCCGGTGAAGCTGGACGGCTCCGCCGATCCCTCGCGACCGACGCATTACATCGGCGACACCACGCTGATGACGCAGATGGGCCCGCTCCCGGTGCAATTCCCGCTCGAAGCCGAAAACCTCGCCGACGCGCTGGCCAAGTTCCCGGAAGGCGTGCGCGAGGCGATCGAGCGCCTGCAGGAGCGGGCGAAGGAAATGGCCCGCGAGGAAGCCTCGCGCATCGTCGTGCCGGGCAAGGCGCCGGGCGGCGGCTTCGGCGGCGGCGGGCTTGCCGGCCTCGGCGGCAAGGGCAAGATTTCCTTCGAATGATCCGGACGGCACGGTGCCCCGCCGTGCCGCCGCGCCGTCTCCTCCCGAACCGGCCCCCTGCCAGCCCGTGAGCGCCCACGGCCCGCTCGCGCTCGTCGCGCGCGACCTCCTCTGCATCCGCGGCGACGAGCCCGTCTTCGAAGACCTGTCCTTCACCGCCCGCGGCGGCGAAATCTGGCAGATCGTCGGCGCCAACGGCGCCGGCAAGACCAGCCTGCTGCGCGTGCTCGCCGGCCTGGCGCCGGCGGCCGGCGGCGAGCTGTTCTGGCGCGAGCGGGCGATCGCAGTCGGCGCCGAGTCCCTGCGCCGCGATCTGAGCTACCTCGGCCATCAAGCCGGGATTACGGGCTTCCTGAGCGTGCGCGAGAACCTCGTCTATGCGCTGCGCCTCGCCGGCGCGGCGCCGCGCCTCGACGTCGACGCGGCGCTCGCCGCAGTCGGGCTCGCCGATCACCTAGCGGCGCCGGCGCGCCGGCTGTCGGCCGGTCAGCGCCAGCGCCTCGCGCTCGCGCGTTTCGTCGCGAGCGCAAAGCCGTTGTGGATCATGGACGAGCCGCTGACCGCGCTGGACGCCGCGGGCCGCGCGCTGGTCGAGCATCTGCTCGACGCGCATGCGCGCAGCGGCGGCCTCGCGCTGGTGTCGACGCATCAGGCGCTCGCCGTCGATCCCGCGCGGCTGCATCGCTACGAGTTCCCGACGCGGATCGCGGCATGAACGAGATCGTGAAAGCGACCGCGCTGGATGCGGCATGCGCCGTGCTCGGCCGCGACCTGACCCGCGCGTGGCGGCGCCGCGCCGAGATCCTGCAGCCGCTCGTCTTCTTCGCCATCACCGTCTATCTGTTTCCGCTCGCAATCGGCCCGGCCGAGCAGACCTTGCGCACGCTGCTGCCGGCCATCGTATGGGTCGCCGTGCTGCTGTCGATGAGCTTGACCCTGCCCGACGTCTTCGCCGCCGACCACGCCGACGGCAGCCTCGATCTGCTCGCGCTGAGCCCGCAGCCGCTCGCGCTGCTGGTGCTGACCAAGGCTCTCGCACACTGGCTGATCGGCGCCGCGCCGCTGCTGGTGCTCGCGGCGGCGATGTGCGCCGTGTTCGGCGTCGACGCGTACACGTTGCGCGCATTGATGCTCGGTCTCGTGCTCGGCAGCCCGGTGCTGTCGCTGATCGGCGCGCTCGGCAGCGCACTGACCGTCGGCCTGCGCGGCGGTACGCTTTTGCTGGCACTGATCACCCTTCCCATGTACATTCCGGTCCTCATTTTCGGGACCTCGGCGGCGCGGAACGCGTCGCTGGGTCTGCCGGTCGAAGCGGAAATGTATCTGCTGTCCGGACTGTCGGTACTCGCGCTCACCCTGACGCCGTGGGCCACGGCGGCGGCGCTGCGGGCACGACTCGGATGACGGCGGCGCACGCTTCCGCTCATCGCCCTCAGACGGACGGGTAATTCGCTGGCTTCCATGTTCGAAGGTTTCCACAAGTTCGCTTCGCCACCCCATTTCCATGCGATTTCGCGCCGGCTGAGCCCGTGGCTGTTCGGCGCCAGCGCCGCGCTGTTCGCCGTCGGTCTCGTCGGCGCCCTGGTGCTGGCGCCCGCGGACTACCAGCAGGGCGACAGCTTCCGGATCATGTACATCCACGTGCCCAGCGCCTGGCTGTCGATGTTCGTCTACATGGTGATGGCCGGCGCCGGCGCCTGCGGCCTGATCTGGAAAATGAAGATGGGCGACATCGTTGCGCGCGCCGCCGCCCCGCTCGGCGCGTCGTTCACATTTCTGGCGCTGGTCACGGGCTCGCTGTGGGGCAAGCCGATGTGGGGCACCTGGTGGGTGTGGGACGCGCGGCTGACCTCGGAGCTGATCCTGCTCTTTCTCTATCTCGGCTACATCGCCCTGCAGGCCGCGATCGAGGATCGCCGGGTCGCGGCGCGCACCGGCGCGGTGCTCGCCATCGTCGGCGTCGTCAACATCCCGATCATCCATTACTCCGTCGAGTGGTGGAGCACGCTGCACCAGGGCGCGACGGTGACGAAGTTCGACCAACCCTCGATCGCGACCTCGATGCTGATCCCGCTGCTGACGATGACGCTCGCCTTCAAGGCCTTCTTCGTCGCGGCGCTGCTGGTGCGCACGCGCTGCGAAATCCTCGAGTTCGAACAGCACACGCACTGGGTGCGCGAGCTCGTGCCGGGCGCGGAGCCCGCGCGATGAAGACGCTCGCCGAGTTCTTCGCGATGGGCGGCTATGCGGTCTACGTGTGGAGCTCGTATGCACTCGCCGCCGTGGTCCTGATCTGGAACGCCGTGCAGCCGCTGCGGCGCGAGAGGCGGCTGCTGCAGACACTGGCCGGCCGCGCGCGGCGGAGGCAGGCCTCGTGACCCCGCGGCGCAAGCGCATGCTCGTCATCGGCCTGCTCCTGCTCGGCATGGGGGCGGCGACGGCGCTGATCCTGAAGGCCTTCAACCAGAACCTGATGTACTTCTACAGCCCGAGCGACGTGCATGCCGGCAAGGCGCCGGCGGCACGCGACTTCCGGATCGGCGGCCTCGTCGTCGCGGGCAGCGTCAAGCGCGCGCCGGACAAGCTCGCGGTCGCGTTCACGCTGAGCGATCTGAAGCAGCAGGTCACGGTCGAGTACGAAGGCATCCTGCCCGATCTCTTCCGCGAAGGTCAGGGCATCGTCGCCAACGGCAAGCTGGACGCGAACGGCGTGTTCGTCGCGCGCGAGGTGCTCGCCAAGCACGACGAGAACTACATGCCGCCCGAGGTCGCCGACGCGCTGGGCCATCCCGGCCCGGACAAGACCTTGACGAGGCCCGCACAGTGATCCCCGAGCTCGGCCTCTTCCTGTGCCTGCTCGCGCTGGCGCTCGCCTGCGTGCAGGTCGCGTTTCCGACGGTGGGCCTCGTGCGCGGCGAAGCGGCCTGGCTCGCGATGGCACGGGCCGCGGCGCGCGCGCAGTTCCTGTGTCTGCTCGCCGCTTTCGCGACGCTGATCCACGCCTTCCTCGTCCACGACTTCTCGCTCGCCTACGTCGCGCAGAACTCGAACTCGGCGCTGCCCTGGCCCTATCGCGTATCGGCGGTGTGGGGCGCGCACGAGGGCTCGCTGCTGCTGTGGGTGCTGATCCTCGCCGGCTGCACCTTCATGGTCACGCTGCGCGATCGCGAGCTGCCGGCGGACATCGCCGGCGTCGTCGTCGCCGTGCTCGGCCTCGTCAGCATCGCTTTCCTGTCGTTCATGCTGTTCACCTCGAACCCCTTCGCGCGCGCGCTGCCCGCGCCGCTCGACGGCGCCGATCTGAATCCGCTGCTGCAGGACTTCGGCCTGATCGTGCATCCGCCGATGCTCTACATGGGCTATGTCGGCTTCGCCGTGCCCTTCGCCTTCGCGATCGCGGCGCTGGTGCGCGGCAGGCTCACGCCGGGCTGGGCGCGCTGGGCGCGGCCGTGGGCGCTGACCGCGTGGCTGTTCCTGACCTTGGGCATCGCGCTCGGCAGCTGGTGGGCTTACTACGAGCTCGGCTGGGGCGGCTGGTGGTTCTGGGATCCGGTCGAGAACGCGTCGTTCATGCCGTGGCTGCTCGGCACCGCGCTGATCCATTCGCTCGCCGTCACCGACAAGCGGGGCGCCTTCAAGAGCTGGACCGTGCTGCTCGCGATCGGCGCGTTCTCGCTGAGCCTGCTCGGCACCTTCCTCGTGCGCTCGGGCGTGCTGACCTCGGTCCACGCCTTCGCGACCGATCCCGCGCGCGGCGTGTTCGTGCTCGTCATCCTGGGCCTCTGCGTCGGCGGCTCGCTGGCGCTGTACGCCTGGCGCGGCCCGCGCGTGCTGGCCGGCGGCAGCTATGCGCCGGTGTCGCGCGAGACCTTCCTGCTCGCGAACTCGCTGCTGCTGGCGGTCACGACCGCGACGATCCTGCTCGGCACGATCTACCCGCTGCTGCTCGACGCCTTCGCCGATCGCAAGATCTCGGTCGGGCCGCCCTATTTCAATCTCGTCTTCGGCCTGTTGATGATTCCGCTCGCGCTGACGCTCGGCCTCGGCCAGTTCGCGCGCTGGCGCGAGGACAGGCTCGGACGGCTGTGGCAGGACCTGCGCTTTGCCGCCGGGGCCGCGGGGCTGGCCGGCATCGTGCTCGCCGTGCTTCTCGATGGCCCGACGCGCGTCAGCGCGGCGCTGGGCGTCGCGCTCGCCGCGTGGATCGCAGCGTCGACCTGCATCGGCCTGTGGCGACGCTGTGCCGGCCGCGCCTCGCCGCTCGCCGGCCTGCGCGCGCAACCGCGCAGCTTCCTCGGCCAGTGTCTCGCGCATCTCGGCTTCGCGGTGACGATCGCCGGCGTCTGCCTCACCGGCGCACTGAGCGTCGACCGCCACGAGCGCATGCGGCCGGGCGACGAGGTGCAGGTCGGCGAGTTCAGCTTCCGGTTCGAATCGCTCAACGAATACGCGGGCCCGAACTACCAGGCCGACGAGGCGCGCTTCACGATCCACCGCAATGGCAAGCAGGTCGCCGAGCTGCATCCGCAGAAGCGCTTCTACAAGGTGCGCGGCATGCCGATGACCGAGGCCGGCATCGATCCCGGCTTCACGCGCGATCTCTACGTCTCGCTCGGCGAGCCGCTGGACGGCGGCGCGTGGAGCGTGCGCCTGCATCACAAGGCCTACGTGCGCTGGATCTGGCTGGGCGCGCTGATGATGGCGGCGGGCGGCCTGCTCGCCGCGGCCGACCGGCGCTATCGCCAGCCTGCAACGGTGACGGCGACGGCGACG
>JBFWSI010000328.1:0-5112 GCA_050248455.1 Gammaproteobacteria bacterium
CGCAGAGGCTGGACGCTGCCGATCGTCATGCTGTCCGCGCACGGCGATGTCGCGACCACGCGCAATGCGCTGAAGTCCGGCGCCTTCGATTTTCTGGAGAAGCCGGTCGACGCCGATCAGCTGTTGAGCGTCGTGACGCTCGCGCTCGACAGAGCGGCGCGAGATCATGCCCGCGCTGCTCGCGCCGACCATCTCGCGCTGCGCCTCGCCCGCCTGACCCAGCGCGAAACCGAAGTCATGCGCCTGATGGTGGCGGGGCGTCACAATCGCGAGATTGCCGATGTCCTCGGCATCAGCCCGCGCACGGTCGAAGTGTACAAGGCACGCGTGATGCTGAAGCTCGAGACCGAACGCATCCCGGACCTGATTCGCCTGTTGTCGATCGGTGACGAACCGGATTCGCAAAGCGCACTTCCGGTCTGAAGACGTGCAGGCATCGATATCGCGCGTGCCGCCACTCGGGCCGGGCCGACAAAGGAGGCTCCGCGCGGGCATGCGCCATCGAAGGTCCAGTGCAGTTTGCGCCCGGCCCTGCACAAGCGGCTCTTCCGCGGACCGATCCAGTGCCGGACGAAGCCCCGCCCTACGAAAGCCCACGCAGAAAATCGAGTACGACCGCATTGAACTCGGCCGGCCGCTCGAGGTTGGAGACGTGCGCGGCGTCGAGCTCCACCAGGCGCGAGCCGCGCACGCGGGCATGCATCGCCTGCATCGTCGCGAGCGGTGCGCCCTGGTCGTGCGTGCCGGCGATGAACAGCGTGGGCACGGCGATGCGCGGGAGCGCGTCGAAGCAATCCAGGGTCTTCAGCGCCTCGCAGGTCGCGACGTAGCCCGCGACCGGGGTCGCGGCAAGCATGTCGCCGACCCAGGCGAGCTCGGCGGCGCGCGCCGCGCGCGTCGGCGCCGTGAACCAGCGTTCGAGGCTGGACGGCACCAGCGCGGCGAGGCCTTGCTCGCGCGCGAGCCGCGCGCGTTCGTCCCACAGCGTATGGCCGGCGGGCGGCACGACGGCGATGCAGTTCGCGGCGGTGATCGAGCGCAGGCGTTGCGCGTGATGCAGCGCGAGGCCCAGCGCCGTCATGCCGCCCAGCGAGAGGCCCACGAAGTGCACGCGCTCGAGCTCGAGCGCATCGAGCAGCGCGACGGCGTCGTCGACCAGTGTGGAGAACGGGTAGGGGCCGGCAGTGACCTCGCTGCGGCCGTGACCGCGCTGATCGTAGCGGACGACGCGATACTCGCCGGCCAGCGCCTCGACCTGCGGTCGCCACATCGCGGTGCTCGCGCCCAGCGAATTCGAGAACACGACGGGAATGCCGTCGCTCGGGCCGTCGATTTCGATCCAGTGTCCGAGGCGGGATGTCTGCAGATGCATTCGAGCGTCCTCCTTTTGCGGGTGCCGTCGTCGTTCAGTCCTCGCCCAGCATCCGGTTGACGCGCGGCATCACTTCCTGCGCCATCAATTCCATCGAACGTCGCGACAGCGAAACGTCGGCCCAGTCGTGGCCCGCGTAGACCAGCGTGCCGAACGGGCCGAGCTGCCGCCGCAGCTCGACGATGCGCTCCGCGACCTGATCCGGCGTGCCGTGGATGACCAGCGATCGCATCACGTAGTCGTGCGTGACCTCGCCGTCCGCCATGTCGGGCCGGCCCTTGAAGAGCTCGGGGCGGCCGTTGCCGATCAGCTTGCGCATCAGGCTGCGATAGTAATGGCCGTAGGGGCCGCCCGGATCCATCGCGTAATCGCGCGCGCTGCGCGCATCCTCGGCGACGAAGACGCTCTTCGCGACGCGCCAGTCCTGCGGCCGCGCGGCGAGGCCGGCCGCCGCCCAGCCTTCGTTCAGCTTCTGCCAGTGCGTCGCCACGAGCGCGGGCTGCAGGAAGTTCGCCGACACGATCGACCAGCCGCGACGCGCGGCGTTGGCGACGCTGTCCGAAGCCGGCGACATGCACGCGACCATGATCGGCGGATGCGGCTGCTGCAGGGGTTTCAGGATCGCGCCCTGGCCGATCTCGGCGTCGAGCGTGCGCCGCGTCGTCACCTGCCAGTAGCGTCCCGCGAGATCGTAGGGGGCCTCGCCGCGCCAGATCGCGAGCACGAGATCGATGGCCTCGGCGAACATCTCGCGACGGTCGTGATCGAGATTGCCGAAGACCTCGGCGTCCGAGCGCAGGCCGCCGGGGCTGATCCCGAACACGAAGCGGCCGTCGAGCATGTGATCCAGCATCGCGACCTGCGCCGCGACCGCGGCCGGGTGCGCGTTCGGCAGGTTCACGGTGCCGCTGCCGAGGCGGATGCCGCGCGTCTCGTAGGCGAGGCTCGCGAGAAACATCAGCGTCGAGGTGATCGTCTCGGCCAGATCGGTGACGTGCTCGCCGACGAAGGCTTCGTGGAAGCCGAGCTCGTCGGCGAGCAGGATCGCCGCGCGATCCTCCGCCAGCGTCTGCCGATAATCCCGCCCGAGCGGATGCAGCGGCATCGTGAAATAGCTGAGCTTCATCGTCGCCTTCCTCCGTTCTGAGCTTCGCGCCCTGGGCTTGCGTTGAATACTCTATATAGCTGAGCACAAATGCACTCCATTGGCTGTTCGATAGGGCATGCGCAGGTAGAAGCCTCCTTCGTCATTCCCGCGCCAGCGGGAATCCACGCCTGAGAACGAGGTCTCCGTCGGGCGATTCTTCTTTTTCCGCGCTGGACGCCGAGGGAGCGCGTGGATTCCCGCTGGCGCGGGAATGACGGTAAACAACACGCAGGGGAGCGTATTTGCGCTCTTCGATTAGCCACGGAGGGCACGGAGGAAGAGATTGATGGGATCTGTGCCACCGCGACTCGCGCACGACCATGGGCGCCGGCGTCACGGAAGCCTCCCATCGAATCCTTGTCTTCCTCCGTGGCTAGATTTCATCGGCCCAAAACCCCGGCACCCACACCGCCCGTGGCCGCCATTTCGCTTACAATCCTGCGAAATCGCCGCCCGGTCCACCGGCGACGGCAGGACGAGAGCAGCACGGCCGCGCGGTCGTGCGGGAGCAGCCCATGAAAGATCGTCTCATCATCTTCGATACCACGATGCGCGACGGCGAGCAGAGCCCCGGCGCGGCGATGACCAAGGCCGAGAAGGTCCGCATCGCGAAGGCGCTGGAGCGCCTGCAGGTCGACGTCATCGAGGCCGGTTTCCCGATCGCGAGCCCCGGTGACTTCGAGGCCGTGCAGGCCGTCGCCCGCGCGGTCAGGGACGTCACGGTCTGCGGCCTCGCGCGCACCGGCGACGCCGACATCGATCGCGCCTACGAGGCGCTGAAGGACGCGCCGTCCTACCGCATCCATACCTTCATCGCGACCTCGCCGATCCACATGCAGAAGAAGCTGAAGATGGCGCCGGACGAGGTGATGGAGGCCGCAATCCGCGCGGTCGGCCGTGCGCGCAACTATACCGACAACGTCGAGTTCTCCTGCGAGGACAGCAGCCGCTCCGAGTTCGACTTCCTGTGCCGCATCGTCGAAGCCGTGATCGACGCGGGCGCGACGACCGTCAACCTGCCGGACACCGTCGGCTACGGCGTGCCGGATCAATACGGCGCCTTCATCGGGCGCCTGATCGAGAACGTGCCGAACAGCGACAAGGCCGTGTTCAGCGTCCACTGCCACAACGATCTGGGGCTCGCGGTCGGTAATTCGCTGGCCGCGGTGATGCACGGCGCGCGGCAGGTCGAATGCACGATCAACGGCCTCGGCGAGCGCGCCGGCAATGCCTCGCTCGAGGAGATCGTGATGGCGGTGCGCACGCGCAAGGACTACTTCCCCTGCGAGACGCGCGTCGAGACCACCGAGATCATGAACTGCTCGCGGCTGGTGTCGACGATCACGGGCTTCCCCGTGCAGCCGAACAAGGCCATCGTCGGCGCCAACGCCTTCGCCCACGAGTCCGGCATCCACCAGGACGGCGTGCTGAAGCACCGCGAGACCTACGAGATCATGCGCGCGCAGGACGTCGGCCTGAACTCGAACAAGATCGTGCTCGGCAAGCTGTCCGGCCGCAATGCGTTCCGCACGCGCCTGAAGGAGCTCGGCACCGAGTTCGCGAGCGAGGCGGACCTGAACGACGCCTTCAAGCGCTTCAAGGATCTCGCCGATCGCAAGTCCGAGATCTACGACGAGGATCTGCAGGCCCTCGTATCCGACACCGACGCGTCGGTGACCAGCGAGCGCATCAAGCTCGTGTCGCTCCGCTGCCGCACCGAAACGGGCGAGACGCCGCTCGCCGAGCTGACGCTCGCGATCGACGGCGAGGAGCGCAGCGCGAGCGCGACCGGCGACGGCCCCGTCGACGCCGCCTACAAGGCGGTGGAGCAGGTGATGGCGAGCGGCGCGAGCCTGCAGCTCTATTCGGTCAACGCGATCACGACCGGCACGGATTCGCAGGGCGAGGTGACGGTGCGGCTCGAACGCGCCGGCCGCATCGTCAACGGCCAGGGCGCGGACACCGACATCATCGTCGCCTCGGTGAAGGCCTATCTGAACGCGTTGAACAAGATCCTCTTCCCGGTGCATCGCGAGCACCCGCAGGTCGCCGGCGTCTGAGCGGTCCGGCCTGCAGGAGCCACGGATGAGCGATTCCGCGCGTCGGCATGCGACCCTGGCCGCGATGGGCGTCACCGCCTGGGTGCCGCGCGGCGACGCGGCGGCGGCCGAGGAGACGGCGGCGACACAGGGGTCCGCCCCGGGCGCAGCGGCCGCCGCGGACACCGGCGGCGCCGACTGGGACAGTCTCGCCGCGGCCGTCGCCGCCTGTCAGCGCTGCGAGCTGCACAAGGGGCGCACGCAAACCGTCTTCGGCGTCGGCGCGCGCGACGCGCGCTGGATGGTGATCGGCGAGGCGCCGGGCCAGGAGGAAGACCGCCGCGGCGAGCCGTTCGTCGGCCGCGCCGGGCAACTGCTCAATTCGATGCTCTTGGCGCTGGGCTTCCGACGCGAGCAGGTCTACATCGCGAACATCCTGAAGTGCCGGCCGCCGGGCAACCGCGATCCGCGGCCCGAGGAAGTCGCCTGCTGCGAGGGCTATCTGCAGCGGCAGATCGCGCTCGTGAACCCCGCGATCATCCTGTGCGTCGGCC
>JBFWSI010000329.1:0-5105 GCA_050248455.1 Gammaproteobacteria bacterium
GTCGGGCCCGAAGTCGGTGCCCGTCAGCGTGATCGTGTGGCCCGCGATCGGCTCGTCGGTGGCGCTGTCGAAGACGCCGTTCGGCGTGAGGTCGTTGTCCTTGAACACGCTGCCGGCGACGAAGCCCAGCGGGCTGACGATCAGGTTCGCGGTCGCTGGCAGCGGGTTGCTGCCGCCGTTGGTCTGCAGCGCATTGGCGGCGATGAAGTTCGCGTGCGTGCCGTTGACGCTGGCGGTGACGTCGACCTCGATCGAGCAGCCGCCGGCGGGGATCTGCGCGCCGCTCGCGTAGCGCACGAAGCCGCTGCCCGCGGTCGCGGTGACGCTGCCGAGCGTGCAGGTGCCGCCCAGCGCGGGCGGCGCCGCGACGACGACGTTGCCGGGCGCGACGGGCAGCGTGTCGTCGAGGTTGGCGCTCAAGGTCAGCGCCGTCGCGTTGTCGTTGCCGAGCTCGAGGCGCAGGCGCGAGCGGCCACCGGCATTGATCGACGGCGGCGTGAAGGCCTTCGCGATCGTCGGCGGCGCGGACACCGTCACGTCGTCGCTCGCCGGCTCGTCGTTCGTCACGCCTTCCGCGGTCTGCAGCGCGGCGGCGGGGATCGTGTTGACGTAGCGGCCCGGCGTGTTGCCGACGGTATCGACCAGCACCTGGCAGGAGCCGCCGGCCGGGATCGTGCCGCCGGCGACGGACACGCGCGTCGCCGACGCCGGCGCGACCACCGTGCCGCCGGCACAGCTCGTCGAAGCGTTCGGCGTCAGCGCCACCGCGAGACCGGCCGGCAGCTCGTCGGTGAGGCTCGCCATCGTCAGCGGCACGGTGTTCGGGTTGCTGAGCGTGATCGTCAGCGTCGACGGCGCGCCCGGCGCGACGACCGCGGGCACCAGCGTCTTCGCGATGCCGGCGGCAGCGCGCACTTCGAGCGCCGCGGTGATATCGGGCGGATCGTTGGTGATCGGCACGCCGCCGGCGAGCGCGGTGATGGTGCCTGCGGCGATCACGTTCTCGTAGGTGCCGGCGGCAGCGGCGAAGACGTCGATCTCCGCTTCGCAGCTCACGCTGCCGCCGCCGGGCGCCGGCGGCAGCGTGCCGCCGCTGAAGCGCACCGAAGTCGTCGTCGGCGCGGTGATCGCGCCGCCCGCGCAGGTCGTGCTCGGGTTCGCGCCCGGCGGCACGACGAGGCCCGCCGGCAGATTGTCGGTGACGGTCAGCGCGGTCACCGGCGTCGCGAGCGGGTTGATGAAGCGCAGCCGCAGGCGCGAGCGCTGGCCCGGCGCGATCGTCGGCGGGCTGAAGCTCTTCTGCGCGCCGAGCCGCGCGAGCGTGGCGAGGCTGCTGACCGTCGCGAGCGTGTTGGTGACGCCCTGCGTGGTCGTCACGGCATTGGCCGGAATCGTGTTCTGAATCGTGCCGACGACGGTCGTCGTCACGTCGACGCTGACGGTGCAGCTGTCGCCGGGACTGCCGCTGGCGGCGAGCTGGGCGCCGCTCAGGGTGAACTGCGTGCCGTTGGCGCCGGCGTTGACGACGCCGCCGGGACAGGTCGTCGTCGCCGCCGGCGTCGCGGCGACGCGCATGCCGCTCAAGGTGCCGGTCGACAGGCCGTCGACGGTGAAGAAGTCGGTCAGCGCGAGCTCGGTGAGCGCGAGGCTGCCGGTGTTCAGCAGGCTCAAGGTCGCCGTCGCCGCCTGGCCCGGCGCCGTGATCGAGTTCGGGTTGATGCTCTTGTTGACGACCACGCCGCCGCTCGACTTTGCGAGCGTCGCGCTCACGGGGGTCGTGTTCTGCACGCCGCCGTTGGCGGTGACGTTGCCGGCCGGGATCGTGTTGACCGAGTTCGCGCCGCTGGTCGCGCGCACGTCGACCAGGGCTTCGCACTGGCCGCCCGGCGGGATCTGCACGCCGGACAGCGTGAAGCCGCTCGCGCCCGCCGTCGCGCCGAGCACCGGCGCGCCGGCGCAGGTCGTCGACGCGTTCGGCGGCGAGGCGATCGTCATGTCCGCCGGCAGCGGATCGGTGAAGGACACGTTGGCGAGCGTGCCGCTGCCGGTGTTGCCGAGGCGCACGGCGAGACGCGAGACGCCGCCGGCCTGCACCGTCGCCGGCGTGAAGGCCTTGCTCGCGGTCAACGCCGGCGTATAGGTGATCGGTGCGCTCGCCGGATTGGGGAAGCTCACCGCGCGCGTCGTCGCATCGGGCAGCGTCTCGGTCGCGAGCAGCGAGTTCGCGGGGATCGTGTTGGTGTACACGCCGGCCGGACCGCTGACGTTCACGCGCAGCACGCAGCGGCCGGCGGCGCCGGTGCCGCCGCCCGCGCGCGCCGGAATCGTCGCGTTCTGGATGCGCAGGCTCGACGCGCCCGGCGTCGCCGTGATCGTCGGCCCGCCGCCGCAGGTGGTCGACGCATTCGCAGGGCTCGCGATCACCACCTGCGTCGCCGGCGGCCCGGCGAGGCTCGGCAGGTCGTCGGTGAGATCGACGCCGCTCAGCGCATTCGCCGAGTTGTTGCTGAGCGTGATCGTCAGCTGCGAGATGCCGCCTTCGGACAGCGAGCTCGGGCTGAAGGCCTTCGCCAGCGGCGCGGTGTGCAGCACCGTCGTCGTCGCGGTGTCGGACGGCCCGGTGTTGCAGACGGCGCCGGCACCGCAGACGCCGGCGGTCTTCACGCCGTTGGTCGGCAGCACGTTGCCGAGCGCGGTGCCGGGCACCGCGCTCGTCGGCACCTGGCCGGCGAAAGTGAGGGTGCAGACGCCGGGACTGCCGGCCGTGCCGGCGGGCATGTCGAAGGTGAACACCGGATCGGTCGGCGTCGCCAGATTGCTGCCGAAGGCGCCGCAGCCCGCGCTGATCGCCGGCGCCGGACTCGCGACGGCACTGATCCCGCCCGGCAGATCGTCGGTGAACGACACGCCCGACAGCGCACCGCCGGTGAAGTTGCGCAGCGTCACCGTGTAGGTGACGAGATTGCCCGGCGCGACCGTCGTCGGGCTGACCGTCTTGCCGACGGTGATCTGATCGTTGACCGTGACCGAAGCCGAGGCCGGCCGGCTCACGTAGCCGTCGCTGTTGCCGACGTCACCGGCCGCGATCGTGTTGTTGAACACCTGCGGTGTGCCGGCGACGGGCAGGGTCGCGGTATAGGGCACGGTGATCGTGCAGCTCGAGCCGGCGGCAATCGAGCCGCCCGTCAGCGACACGCCGGTATCGCCGGCCGTCGCGGCCGCGACGCCGCCGCAGGTGTTCGACGGCGCGCCCGTCACCGCGAGGCCGGCCGGGGCGCCGATCGGATCGTCGCTGAAGCTCGTCAGCGTGATCGGGTTCGTCGGACTGTCGTTGAACAGCGTGATCGTCAGCGTCGCGCTCTGGCCGGCGCGCACGGGATTCGGCGAGAACTGCTTGGCGACGCGCAGCGGCGAGTTCACCGTCAGCGCGGCGCTCGCGTTCACGGTCGGCACCAGGCCGCGCGTGTTGCCGACGTCGGCCGCGTTCAGCGTGTTGTTGAGCGTCTGGCTGCCGGTCGCGCCGGTCGCGGTGCCGATGACGTCGACTTCGACGACGCAGCTGCCCGAGCGACCGACCGCGCCGCCCGTGAGGCTCAGGGTCGTGTCGCCCGCGCTCGGCGCGAAGCTGCCGTTAGCGGCGCCGGTACCCGTACAGGCGACGCTCGCGTTCGGCGCAGGCGCGACTTCCATGCCGGCGGGCAGCGCGTCGGTGACGGTCGTCAACGGCAGGTTCGCCGTCGAGTTCGGATTGTCGATCGTCAGACGCAGGCGCGAGGTCTGATCGTTCTGCACGACCGTGCCGGGCGTGAAACCCTTGGCGATCGTCGGGCGCTGCAGCGTCAGCACCGTGAAGCTCTGCGCGGCGGCCGAGCCGTTGGTCTGCGGCGCGCCGTCGTTGCCGGTGACGGCGCCGGGCGGAATCGTGTTGGTCGGCGCGGTGCCGCCGGCGGTCGACGTGACCTCGACGACGATGTCGCAGCTGCCGAGCGCACCGCCGCCGGGCGCCTGCGGATCGTGCCGCCGGCGAGATCGAAGCTGCTGGCATCGACGACGGCCGTCACGCTGCCGCCGCAGGTGTTGGCGACGACGCCGGCGCCGGCGACGACGATGTTGGCCGCCGCCATGTTGTCGGCGAACGCGACGTTGCTCACCGCCGCGGCGGTGTTGTCGTTCGTGAGCGTGATGCGGAACGCGGTGACGTCGCCCGGCACGATCGTGCTCGGGTAGGCCTCGACGGTGTTGTCGATGCTCTTGGAGACCGCGATCGCCGCCGCAGCGTCCGGAGCGCGGACGAGCGCGAGAAGAGCGACGAGACTTGCGCCGGTGGCGCACGCGCGCAGCGCGCGTGCCACGGCACGCGCGTCGAAAGAAATGTTCTGGGCCAAGCCCGCGATCCCCTGCCGCAGTGTCCGGCGTCGGCCGGACCTGCCCCGATGTTCTTGCTTTCTACGCCGGAAGATGGCCGAGGCGGGCGATGATCGACGGCCCTGCCCTGGCCTCTACCGGCGCGACCCCTGCACCGCTCACGTGCCGAACGTTATGGATTGTTGTCTGTACGGCGCAGGCGGAGTGTAGCCATCGATCCTGGCCGACGCGACGGCTCACGCTTGCGCCAAATCATGTAATTCGCTTCAAACGGCGAAACCATCCGCGTCGGTGCGCAAAAATTTTGTGACAGGCGGTGATGATCGCTTCGACGCCGAGAAGAATTCCCGAAAGACTTTGAGTCTCTCGTCAATCTTCGCGGCCTGTAGCCCGGATGCAGCGTAGCGGAACCCGGCTTACGCGCTGCGCGCTTCACCCGGGCTACAAACGTGCGCACTCCTCAGCCGACGCCCAGCGTCTCGCGCATCGTGGCGGCGAGACGCGCCGCCGTGAACGGCTTGCTGAGGAAGTCGTTCATGCCGGCACCTAGTGCGGCGCGACGATCTTCTTCGCTCGCGTTGGCGGTCAGCGCGATCACGGGCAGCGGCGCGCGGCCGAGCTCGCGCTCCCGCGCGCGCCAGCGGCGCGTGGTCTCGAGGCCATCCAGCTCAGGCATCTCGAAATCCATCAGCACGAGATCGAAATCATCCGCCGCGAGCGCGTCCAGCGCGGCGAGCCCG
>JBFWSI010000330.1:0-5083 GCA_050248455.1 Gammaproteobacteria bacterium
TGAGCTGGGGGCGCTTCGACTCGACGCTGTACTGCTGCAACCTGGTCAACCTCGACGGCGAGGGCAACCGGCAGTACGAGTACAACTTCTTCTGGTGCGAAGTCGCCGGCACGGGCCGCATCGCGCTCGACCCGAAGCCGCATTTCGACGAGAAGGTGCTGCGCTTCCAGTCCGCGGTGTGGACCTACCCGGCGGACGTGAAGGGCACGTCCATCCTCAACATCTGGCCCTACGATCAGAGCCAGTATCCCGACTTCTACGGTTACCTGCCGGCCTTCAAGCGCGTGCGCCGCTTCCCGACCAACCAGCGCTTCGAGCCCGTGATCGTCGGTGCGACCTTCTTCCTGACCGACGCCTGGATGACGGGCGATCCGACGCTCACCTGGGGCAACTTCAAGTTGCTCGGTCGCGGTCCGGCGCTGTGCTGCGTGAGCGACAACTGGCAGGGTGGCCGCGATCCGAAGAACTGGCGCTACGAGCGTTGCGGCGGCAAGACCGGCCAGAAGTTCTATCGCACGGCGATGCAGCTGTGTCCCGAGGTCTTCGTCGTCGAGCTCGAGCCGACCGGCTACCCGCGTGCTCCCTACAGCAAGAAGCGGATCTGGTACGACGCGCGCACGATGACGCCGATGGTGATGAACACCTTCGATCGCCGCGGCCAGGTCTGGAAGCAGTGGGAAGGCGGTTTCGACACCTGGGACAAGGAAGGCAACACCTTCAAGAGCAACCTGCCGCACCCGGTGTGGAGCTGGACGCACGTGCATTCGCACGACATCCAGAGCGACCGCATGTCGATGCATCAGCAGGTGCCGCGCATCGAGGGCGGCTTCGAGGCGGGCTTCAACGTCCCCGGCGCCTACGAGAATTACACGACCCAGGCCGCGATCCGCCGCCTCGGCACCTAGTTCTGCCCGTCCCTGCCCGGCCGCGACGGCGGCCGGGTTTTTTTTGTTTTTTTGTTTTTTTGCCTGCGTTCCAGCCAGGCCTGCGCCCCCGCCGACGCCGTCACGCCCGCCCAGCCCCGTCACCGCCGCTCGACGTCGATCCCGTGCGCGTCCTGCCTTACCGGAGCGCTGCGCAGACGCCGACAGCGGGGCGGGCTGGCGGCAGGCATGCTTCCAGCGCCTGCCGGCGCGATCGACTTTTCGACGATTCGAAATTCATCGACCATGTTGCCGCCGTCGCGAAGTCCTGCATACGAGGAAGCATGCGCATGTCCATCAAGAACAAGGTCTGCCTCTGGTTCGATCACGACGCGGAAGCGGCCGCACGTTTCTACGCGTCGATTTTCCCCGACACGCAGGTGACGGCAGTACACCGCGCGCCGGCCGACTATCCGAACGGCAAGGCGGGCGAGGTGTTGACGGTGGAGTTCACCGTCATGGGAATTCCATGCGTCGGCCTCAACGGCGGCCCCGTCTTCAGCCATGACGAAGCGTTCTCGTTCCAGATCGCGACCGAAACCCAGGAGGAAACCGACCGCTACTGGAACGCCATCGTCGGCAACGGCGGCACGGAAAGCCAGTGCGGCTGGTGCAAGGACCGGTGGGGCCTGTCCTGGCAGATCACCCCGCGCGCGCTGATCGAGGGCGTGACGGATGCCGATCCCGCCGTCGCCAAGCGCGTGTTCGAAGCGATGATGGGGATGGGGAAGATCGACATTGCGGCGATCGAGGCCGCGCGCAGGGGATGAGGGAGCTGGATGACGCCACTCTCGCCGTCGCATGTTCTCCGTCGCCGTGATCCGCGTGCCCCACGGGTGGAAGTCGGGCGCTAGCCCCTTGCCGGCGGGCTGCAGCCCGGGTCCCGTCGAGTGTTCCGCTACGATCCCCGCGCCCGACTGACCGAGCGGCGCCGCGACGACCGCCCGCGGCGGCGACCGCCAGCCTTCCGCGCCCCGCCGCTCGTATAATGGCCGTCGAGGCTCGCGATTGACGTTCGGCACGTATCCCCGGGCCGGCCCTATGGACAGCCCGGAAAGCGCCGACTCCGTTGAACAGACATGCCCAGCCCTTGCTGACCCCGCAATTCGCGCTGCTGCTGCTCACCACCGCAGTCATCGGCCTCTCGTTCTCGACCTATTTCCTGTTGCCGAAGTTTCTCGCCGTCGAGCTCGCGGCCGACGCGGCGACGATCGGCGGCGTCAGTGCCGTTTCGCTGGTCGCGTCCGTGATCGTGATGCCGATCGCGGGGATCCAGGTCGACCATCGCGGCCGCCGGCTGTTCGCGTGGGCGGGCGCGCTGCTCTTCGCGCTGGCGAGTGCCGGCATGCTGTTCGTCGAACGGGTCGGGCCGCTGCTGTGGGGGCTGCGTCTGCTGCAGGGCGTGGGCTTTCCGCTGTTCTACGTCGCGCTGTCGACGCTCGCGACCGACATCGCGCCGAGGGCGCGCGTGGGACAGGCCATCGGACTGTTCGGCGGCGTCATGATCGCGACCAATGCACTGGGCCCGGCGCTCGCGGAGTGGGGAGCCGAACGCTTCGGATGGCATGCGGTGTTCGGCGCGACGGTGGTCGCCGCGCTGCTTGCCGCGGTCCTCGCACGCGGCCTCCCGGATCCCCATCGCCCGCGCGCGAGAGAGACGTCGAGCACCTTGCGCGGGATGCTGAAGCGGCCCGGCATGATGCGCGTGCTGTGCATCACCGCGATGGTCGGCTGGGGTTTCGCCGCGATGTTCACCTTCCACCAGCCGTGGGCGCTCGCCAACGGATTCCAGCAGGTCTCGATGTATCTCGCGGGATTCGCGGCCTCCGCGATGGTGGTGCGCCTGGGACTCGGCGGGCTCGCCGATCGCATGGGACGCCTGCGCGTCGCACAGGCCTCGCTGCTGCTCTATGTCCTGGCGCCGCTGTCGCTGGTCTGGCTGCCGACGCTCGGTCTCCTGACGACCGGTGCGCTGCTCGGGCTCTCGCACGGGCTGTTCTTCCCGGCCCTGAACGCCGTGGCGGTCGATCTCTCGCGGGACGACGAGCGCGGCAAGGCGATGGCCGTGTACAACGGCGCGTTCAACCTCGGCTTCGCGTCCGGCAGCTACCTGCTGGGCTACATCGCGATCGCGACCGGCTACCCGACGATCTTCGTGATCGCCACGCTGAGCTGTGCCCTCGCTTTCGCACTGCTGGCGACCACCGGCAAGCATCCGCATCCGGCGTAGCGATGAGACTGCTGCGGCCGTCGTCGCTGCGCACCGTGCTACGGCGTTTCGATATGAACGGGAACTGGAACGGGTTGCTCGTCGGTCCTGTTACAACAAACCGGATAATTGTTCCTGCAGCCAGCCGAACGCCACGCGCTCCTGTTCTAGCCGCAGCCGGGGATGGAGACGATCGAATCTGAGATCGTCATAGACCGCCGCCTCAGCCGTCGTCAGACGCGATAGCTCGACGCGCAGCGCATCGGACTCCTCGCCCCAGTGCAGGCGATGCGCGAGCAGCGTCTCCTTGTCCATCAGGAACGACTCGACGTGCGTAAAGTGGCCACGCAAGCGATCGAGGATGGCGAAGCCATGGGTGTCGATGTCCCCCCAGTAGTGCAGGCGGCAGTCGTGGAGCCAGGCAGCGCGCGCGAGCGCTTCCCAACCATAGCCGGCACCGAATACGGCGAGGGCCCGCGCTACCAGGGGAAAAGCGAGGAAGTTGGTCTCGTTCTCGGTGATGAAGACTCGTGTGACGGGCAAGGTCAGCGCAGCGAAGCTTGCGGCGTCCAGCGTGACGTCGGGCGGATGCGCGCAACCGGGCAGACAGGGCAAGGTCGGGTCGAGCAGACGAAACCGTATACGCACCGGCTTGTCCCTGAAGCCAAAACGGCGCGCGAACTGTCCTGCACCGGAAGCCATGCCATCGATGGCCTCGAGCGGTAAGGCCAGATCCAGTAGCTCTGTCAGCACGCCCCGGTGCGCCTCGATGAACTTGCTGTCCACCCCAGGCACGTCCACTTGGCGCAAATACAGCCCTGGGCGAGGATGCGCTTGCAACCACGCGACGACCGACAAGAGACGCTCCCAACGATCGGTCAGCGCCAGGGCTTGCAGCGGACGTCTGGACAGCCACGCGAGCAGCAGCGGCTGCGCGGACGTCGTCTGTCGCCAGAGCGCCTCGAAATCTTGGGTCTGGCGCGTCTTGCCGATGAAGCGTAACGCAGCCGGCAATGAGTCGATCCAGATTGCGGCAGGCAGTCGTTGAACTCCTTGCACTCGATGTTTCCACTCTCGCCACTCGATCCGCACATTGGGCGTGTCGACGACCACGCGCACCCAGTCGCGTACAGTTTCGAAACGCTCGGAGAGATCGGCGGCAGCCGGCCCTTTCAGCGTCAGGCGTACCGGCCACAGGCAGGTATTCCACACCGCCGCCCGCAGCAAATCGCCGCGATCCCACCAGCGTTGAACCTGGCCGCGTAGATCTGCCGGCGTCGTCCATTTCATGGGGCGACGGTGTTTCCCGTGGTCTCTGACTCGGCTCTTCCTGCAGCCTTTTGTGCCTGGTACTCCTGAATCGAGAGGCAGCGCAGCCGCGAGTCCCGTCCGTGCTCGTTGTGCACGAATCCGACGCTTGCCACGAAAGGCTCGATGATGTGGATCTTCTGCAGCGGCGTGACGATCAGCAACTGCAGATTGAGTTGTTGGAACAGGCGTAGCCCATATTGCGCCGACTCGTCGGAGCCACGGCCAAAAGCTTCATCGATGACGACGAAGCGAAACGATCGCGAGCGCACGGCACCCCATTCGAGCCCGAACTGATAAGCCAGACTCGCGGCCAGCACTGTGTAAGCCAGCTTCTCCTTCTGGCCGCCCGATTTCCCGCCTGAATCGGAGTAGTGCTCGTGCTCGGTACCATCAGCGCGCCAGCGTTCGCTGGCTGAGAACATAAACCAGTTGCGCACGTCGGTCACTTTGGCAGTCCAGCGGCGGTCGACATCCGCAAACCCTTCACGGCCTCGGAAGCGATCGATGATCGCCTTAACCTGCAGGAACTTGGCTTCCGAATACTGCTCGTCGGCCGAACCCGTCAGCGCGCCTTCGGTGCACGCCCGCAAGTCTTGCTGGAAATCGCGGATTTCGGCGTCGGGGCTCACTTGCGCCACCA
>JBFWSI010000331.1:0-5071 GCA_050248455.1 Gammaproteobacteria bacterium
ACGAGATCGTAATAGCACTTGGGCTTGAGCCGCGGCAGCATCACCATCTGCGCACGCGACTCGATCTGGAACACGCCGATGGTGTCGGCACGCTGGATCATCGCGTAAGTGTCCTCATCATCATCTTTTTTCAGAATGTCGCGCATCGTGAACCTGTGCCCGCGATGCGTCTCGACCAGCGCCAGTGCGCGGCGTATCGCCGACAGCATGCCGAGCGACAGGCAGTCCACCTTCAGCAGCCCCAGCGCCTCGAGATCGTCCTTGTCCCACTGGATGACGGTGCGCTCGGGCATCGCGGCGTTCTCGATCGGCACGAGCTCGTCGAGCGGCCCGTCCGAGATCACGAAGCCGCCGACGTGCTGCGAGAGATGGCGCGGGAAGCCGATGAGCTCGGCGACGAGCGCGCTCAGCCGCTTCATCACGGGCAGCTCGGGATCGAAGCCCACTTCGCGCAGGCGCTCGTCGATCGCCGTGCGGCCGTCCCACCAGTAGACGTTGCGCGCGATGCGATCGACCTGCTCGATCGAGAGCCCCAGCGCCTTGCCGACGTCGCGGATGGCGCTGCGCGCGCGATAGCTGATCACGGTGGCGGCGAGCGCGGCGCGGCGACGGCCGTACTTGCTATAGACGTACTGGATCACTTCCTCGCGCCGCTCGTGCTCGAAGTCGACGTCGATGTCGGGCGGCTCGCCGCGCTCGCGCGAGAGGAAGCGGCCGAACAGCAGGTTGCCGTGCTCGGGATTGACTTCGGTGATGCCGAGGCAGTAGCAGACGGCGGAATTCGCCGCCGAGCCGCGGCCCTGGCACAGGATGTTGCACGAGCGGGCGTAGCGGACGATGTCGTGCACGGTGAGGAAGAAGGCTTCGTAGCCTAGCGCCGCGATCAAGGCGAGCTCGTCGGTGATTTGCTTCGCTACGTCGTCCGGCACGCTGTCCGGCCAACGCTCGCCGGCCCCTTGCCAGGTGAGTGCGGCGAGATGGCTCGTCGGCGTGCGATCCGTCGGCACGAGCTCGCGCGGATACACGTAGCGCAGCTCGCCGAGGCCGAAGCGACAGCGCTCGGCGATGCGGATCGTTTCTTCGAGCAGCGTGCGCGGATAGAGACGACCGAGGCGGGTGCGCGGCCGGAGGTGGCGTTCACCGTTCTGGAACAGCGCCTCGCCGACGGCGCGCAGCGGCTGCTTCGCGCGGATGGCGGTCAGCACGTCGAGCAGCGGCCGGCGTGCGGGCAGGTGCATGTGCACGTCGCCGGCCGCGACGCGCGGCAGGCCCAGCGCCTGTCCCAGCGCGTCGAGTTCGTGGAGACGCGCGAGATCGTTGCCCTCGTAGAAGCGCTCGACGGCGAGCCACGCGCGACCGGAGAAATGCGCGGCGAGCCAGCGGCCGTCGTCGGCATTCGGCGCGAGCCCCGGCAGCCACAGCGCGAGCAGCGAGGACTGCGCGGCCGCGGCGAGCTCCTCGCGCGTCACGCGGTAGCGGCCTTTCTCGCAGCGGCGTCGCGCGCGACTGATGAGCCGCGAGAGCACGGCGTAAGCCGCGAGATCCGGCACCAGCAACACGATGCGCAGGCCGTCGTCGAGCCGGAGCTCGCTGCCGACGATGAGCCTGCAGTCGCCCTCTTGCGCCGCGACGTGGGCGCGGACCACGCCGGCGAGCGAGCATTCGTCCGTCAGCGCCAGCGCGCGATAGCCCAGCGCCGCCGCCTGCCGCAGCAGTTCCTCGGGATGCGAAGCCCCGCGCAGGAAGCTGAAATTGCTGACGCAATGCAGCTCCGCGTAGTCGGGCTCGGCAGCGGCGATCGGCATGGAAGGCGAGCAGGGATACTGTGTTTATATACAGTATATGACCGGTGCCGGAGGCTTGCGTCAATGCTGATCGAGGACACCCACCCAATCGCTGCCGCGACGGGCCCAGAATCCGGTGGGTGTCCCCGGAAGGACGGCCGAAAATTGGGTGGGTGTCCCGGATTGGCTGACTGCATCGCTCCGCCCGCGCGAGTCCAATCGGTGGGTGTCCTCGAACGAGAGGGCACTACTCCGCCCCGGGGCTGATGGCTCAAGCCCTGCGCCACTTGGCCGACACAGGCGACGAGGACGGAGACCCTAGTCTCCGGGAGGGATGATTCTATGAAGACGCCGAGCCTGCTGGCTCTCGGCCTCGCGCTCGTGGCGGGCGCGGCCGTGGCCCAACCCGACTGGCCCACGGTCCAGGCCCACGCCGAGGCCTTCGCCCGCGATCGCGCCCGCGACGGCCAGCGCATGCTGCTCGGGCCGACGGCGCCGATCGTGACGCCGCTCGCGCCCGAACTCGACTGCACCGCCTTGTATGCGCGCCGCGTCGCCCTGATGCAGCATCAGCTCGATTACCGCCCGGCCTGGAGCGACGATCCCCGCAACCAGGCGGCCGTGTTCATCGGCACGATCTTCACGCCCGGCTTCTATTTCCTCCCCTTCTCCGGCATCCAGGACTACGTCGACGGCGAGCGCAAGGTACGCGCCGAGCGCGAGCTCGACGCGCTGCGCGCGGCCGCCGCCGCGCGCCAGTGCTACGTGCGCTGAGCTTCACGCCGACGCTTGCCGCAGTGCATGGTCACGCGCGGTGACCGCGAGTATCATGCGCGCGGCCTTCCTCCACACCGGCCGCGTCGGCCGTCTAGCCAGGACACCGCGAGCACCATGTTCGAAACCCTGAAAGCCCTGAACCCCGATCCGATCCTCGGTCTGATGGCGGCCTACCGCCAGGATCCGAACCCGAAGCGCGTCGACCTCGGCGTCGGCGTGTACAAGGACGAAGCCGGCCACACGCCGATCCTCGACTGCGTGAAGCGCGCCGACGAGTTGCATCGCGCCGCGGAGACGACGAAAACCTACGTCGGCCCTCCCGGCGATCCCGATTTCGACGCGGGCATCGAGAAACTCATCTTCGGTGCCGAGCACCCGACGCTGAAGGCCGGCCTGATCCGCACGGTGCAGGCGCCCGGCGGCTGCGGCGCGCTGCGCATCGCGGCGGAGCTGATCAATCGCGCCAAGCCCGGCGCCGCGATCTGGGTGTCGGATCCGACCTGGGCGAACCACGTGCCGCTGCTCGGCGACGCCGGTCTCGAGATCAAGCTCTATCCGTACTACGACGCCGCGAGCCAGGGCCTGAAGGCCGACGCGATGCTCGGCGCGCTGGCCCAGATCCCGGCCGGCGATCTCGTGCTGCTGCACGGCTGCTGCCACAACCCCTGCGGCGTCGATCTGAAGCCGGCGGAGTGGGACGCGGTCGCGAAGCTCGCCGTCGATCGCGGCTTCACGCCCTTCGTCGACCTCGCCTACCTCGGCCTCGGCACCGGCCTCGACGAGGACGCCTACGGCGTGCGCAAGCTGGCCGCAAGCGTGCCGGAGCTCGTCGTCGCGAGCTCGTGCTCGAAGAACTTCGGGCTCTACCGCGAGCGCGTCGGCGCGCTGTCGCTGGTATCGCCGAACGCGACGCAGTCGGACATCGTCTACGGGCAGGTGCAGAACGTCGCGCGCGGCGTGTACTCGATGCCGCCGAACTACGGCGGCGCGCTGGTCGGCCGCATCCTCACCGATGCGACGCTCACCGCGGACTGGAAGCGCGAGCTGAGCGCGATGCGCGAACGCATCAACGGCCTGCGCGGCCAGCTCGCCGCGAAGTTCCGTGCACGGCTCGGCACGCCGCGCTTCGACTTCATCCCGCAGCAGCTCGGCATGTTCTCGTTCCTCGGCCTGAGCAAGGACCAGGTCGCGCGCCTGAAGAGCGAGTACAGCATCTACATGGTCGACTCCAGCCGCATCAACGTCGCCGGCATCAACCAGCAGAACATCGACTACTTCTGCGACGCCGTCTGCAAGGTGCTCTGAGCATCCAGCCCATCCTTGCGATGCGCGCCCGACCGCGGCGCGCATCGGCCTGCTCAGTCCAGTCCCGCCGTCGCGCACACGACTCGCCGCCGAGCGCGCCAGTCCCTCGGCACATGGCGTTCGAACGAAGGCATCCTCATCGCTCCCTCCTGCGAGGGAACGACGGTTCTCCGGCACGATCGTTCGCGCCACTCGCGTGCGCGATGCTCGACGAGAGCTCTAAGCGTGGCGCCGCCCGGCTCGCACGCGATGCGGACGCTCAGATCTGCGGCCGCGTCCCCCGCCACGGCCGCGACTTCTCGAAGGCCGCCGCGATCCTGAACACCGTCGGATCGTCGAAGGTGCGGCCGACGATCTGCAGGCCCGTCGGCATGCCGGTCGCACCGAAGCCGCTCGGCACGCTGGCGACGGGACACCAGGCCATCAGGTTGAACGGATAGGTCATCGCCCAGCCGACGTAGGCCGGCACGCGCCTGCCGTTGATGCGATAGTCGGCGACCATGCTGTCGTGCTCGGCATCGAGGCAGGACACGGCGCAGGTCGGGCACACCAGTGCATCGTACTTCTCGAGGATCGGCCCGAGCTTCTGCCACATCGCGCCGCGCGTGATGTTCGACTTGTACAGCCGCACGGCGTCGTGCCGCTGCCCGGCCTCGAGCACCTTCACCACCATCGGCGTCATCTGCGGCCGCCAGCGCGGCAGCAGATCGCCGCACAGCGCGGCGAAGAGCCCTTCCCACCACGTCTGCCACGCGTCGAGCACCGTGTAGTCCCAGCCGAGATCGACTTCGTCGACCGTCGCGCCCAGGCGCTTCAGTGCGCGCACCGCTTCCCTGGTGTTCTTCTGCACGTCTTCGGCGACTTCGAAGTAGCCGAGGTTCATCGAGAACGCGATCTTCATGCCGCGAATGCCGGGCCAGGCGAGCGGCAATTCGATCTTTTCGCGCAGCGAGCAGATGTCGCCGACGTGCTGGCCCGACATCACGTTCTGCATCAGCGCCGCATCGGCGACGCTGCGCGTCAGGGGCCCGTAGTGCAACAGCGTCTCCAGCGGGTGTTCGAGATCGAGAGGATTGCGCCCGAACGGCGGCTTGTAGCCGAACACGCCGTTGATCGCCGCCGGGATGCGGATCGAGCCGCCGCCGTCCGTGCCGTCCGCGATCGTCGTCATGCCGGCCGCGATCGCGGCACCGGCGCCGCCGGAA
>JBFWSI010000332.1:0-5062 GCA_050248455.1 Gammaproteobacteria bacterium
GCCCATGACGAGGAAGCCGACGACGAAGCTGAGCGAGAGGCGTATCACGGTCTCGACCGGACCGTCACGCTGGTCGCGCTGGTAGAAGCCCATTGCAATCATGCCGGCGAGCATCGCCGCGCAGAACACGACGGCCTGCAGGAGGACCATACCGTTGCCGCCGAGCGCGATGCCCTCGAGCGCAATGCCCAGCGCGGCGCCGACGTAAATCGACACGACGAGGATCAACGCCTCGGCGAGCCCGAGCAACAACAGGGTTGTCGGAATGTAGTGTCTGAAGATTCTCAGCATTGGCTTCCGTCGCTGGATTCAACGGTTGACTGCCGGCAACCGTGCGGGCTGCCCCGCTGTCCTTCTCGCTGTGTCAGGTGTAGAGCAACGCGCATGCCAGCCGAACGGCGCCGCGACCGTCCTCGAGAGCACCCTGGGCTATCGTCTAAACCTGCGCAAAAACATAAGCTTACCGACCGAGCACCGAAAGCCGCCTAGACCCTGCGGATGCGTATGCGAAGGATTACCGGTCCCGCCGCACGGCGCGTACGCGCTCCTGTCGCCGCACGGCGACAACTGACGCTTTTCGTCGCCTCGCCGATCAGGACGAAACGGCGCCGGCCTCGCGCGCACCGAGGTGCTCGGCCAGCGCGTCGAGCAGCACTTGTTTCTTTATCGGCTTGGTGAGGTGGGCGGTACAGCCTGCCGCGAGACTCTTCTCCATGTCTTCCTTCACCGCGTGCGCGGTGAGGGCGATGACGGGCACCGGCGGCAGGCCGGTGGCGGCTTCGAGATCGCGGATGGCGCGCGTCGCGGCGTGGCCGTCCATGACGGGCATCTGCACGTCCATCAGGATGAGGTCGTAGCGTTGGCGACCCGCACAGGCGACGGCCAACGCGCCGTTCTCCGCCTCGTCGACGTCGAACGGTTCCTTCTTGAGATAGGAGCGGATCAGCAGGCGGTTGTCCGGGTTGTCTTCGACGAGCAGCAGACGCTTGCGCGTCGTCGCGGCCGGCGCGGACGCCGTGCCGACGACTTGCGCAGGCATCTCCGTGCGCGCGCCCGCCGCGATGAGCTCGGCGAGCTCGCGCCGCTTGATGGGCTTGACGAGAAACGCGAGGCCGTCGCGCGCGCGCACGCGCTCGATGTCCGGCCCCAGCGCCGCCGACTCGAGCAGCATCACGATGCGCGCCGCGGGCACGGTCGTCGCGAGCTCGGCCGCGAGGAGATGACCGTCGGCGGCGCCGAGTCGCGCATCACAGAAGATCCACAGCGGCCCCTGCACGCCTGCCACGGCGGCGCGTGCCGCCGTCGCGTTCGCCGCCTCGAGGAGCTCGGCGACGTGCGGACGCAACGCGACGGCGAGACAGGCGCGCGCGGTCGCGTTGTCGTCGACGACCAGCGCGGTTGCCGGCAGCACCCCGGGCACCATCGTCACCGCGGGCGCGGTAGCCGGCGCGAAGGGCACCTCGAACACGAAGGTGCTGCCCTCGCCTTCGCGACTCTCGACCCAGATCTTGCCCCCCATCATCTCGACGAGCTTGCGCGAAATCGTCAGCCCGAGACCGGTGCCGCCGTACTTGCGCGTCGTCGACGAGTCGACCTGCGTGAAGCTCGCGAAGATCTGCTGCTGCTTGTCGGCCGGAATGCCGATGCCGGTGTCGCGCACCGCGAAGCGCACCCAGCCCGACCCCTGGTGTCGGCGGGGCTGCTCCACGGTGACCGCGACTTCGCCACGCTCGGTGAATTTGAGCGCATTGCCGATCAGATTGAGCACGACCTGCCGCAGCCGCGCCGGATCGCCCTTCACGCGCGTCGCCACCTCGGGCATCACGCACACGGCGAGCTCCAGACCCTTCGCCGCCGTCTTCAGCGCGTAGATGTCCGCGGACTGCTCGACGAGCTCGACGAGGTCGAAGTCGATCTGCTCGAGAATCAGCTGCCCGGCCTCGATCTTCGACAGGTCGAGGATGTCGTTGACGAGACTCAGCAGCGCCTCGCCGGCATTGCGGAAGACGCCGACGTAGCGCTCCTGATCCGTCGACAGCCGCGTGTCGGACAGCAGTTCGGCCATGCCGATGATCGCGTTCAACGGGGTGCGGATTTCGTGGCTCATCGAGGCGAGAAAATCCGATTTCACGCGTGAGGCTGCCAGGGCCTGATCGCGGGCCTCGGCGAGCTCCTGCGTCTGACGTCGCACCTGCTCCTCGATCACGCGGTTGCGCGCGGCGAGCTCGCGCGCCTGCAGCTCCTTGGCACGTGCCAGCGCGATCAGCAGCAAGGTGACGCCGGCACCGAGGATCGCGGCGACGAACAGCGTGCCCTTGTCGATATCGCGCCAGTACAGCCCCTTGTTGACGATCAGGCGCACCGAGTAGCGGTCGAAGCGCACCTGGCTGCTCTCCTCGAGCTCGCGCAGCGGCGTGCCTGGCACCGTCGGCGCGGCCTGCTTGCTGAACAGCAGCTTGCGACCGCCGACGCCTTCGGATTCGAGGAACAGGTGCAAGGTCAGATCGGTGTCGCTGATCAGACCGCCGAGCAGGCGGACCGGATCGATCTGCGCGACCACGAGCTCGTTGCCCGCGCCGCGCACGCCGGCAGCGGGGACCGGTCGCGCGAGCCAGTAGCCGTTGCCTTCCGCACCGTTCAGCGGGAACACCACCGGCGTCACGGCTTCGTTTTCCAAGGCGCTGCGGAGATCCGACGCATACGGCAGCTCGGAGCCGATGTTCAGCACCGCCGGCGGCGCGACCTCCCCCTGCACGCGCCGCTGGCGCAGCACGAAATCGTTGCCTTGCGCGGGATCGCGGCGGTACCAGGCGATCGCGGTGACGAACTCGTTCCGGCGCATCAGCTCGCCGCTCAGGCGATCGAAGGAGGCGACGGCGACATCGTCGGAGGCGGCGCCGAGGAAGCCTGCGATCGCCTCGATCGCTTCGTGGGCGGCGCGCAGGCCCATGCGCGCGGTGTCGTCGACGCTCAGGGACTCGAAGGCGAAGGCGCGATTCTCCGATTCGACCGCATTGCCCCACGCGAGCAGCAGCAGCACGCCGGAGAACGAGAGTCCGAGCGCGGCGGCGACGAAATAGAAGAACCAGATCGACGTGTGCCGCCGCGCCCGCGGCCGCGCCGGCAGCGCGGACGGCGCGGCGCTGGACACGGCGGTCACGGCGTCCTGCATGATCCGCCCGGAGCGCTCAGTCGAACACGGGCTCGACGCGCGCGAGGTAGTCGGCGAGCGCGGCGAGCGCGGCGTCGATGGCCGCGACGTCCTCGCGCAGTGCCGCCTGTTCCAGCGCAGCGCCGTAGTCCGTGATCGGGTCGAAGCCGTAGCCGCCGCCTGCCCCTTTCATGCTGTGGCCGAGCAGGCGGATCGTGGCGAAATCCCGGCCCGCGAGCGCCGCACGGATCTGTTCGACGTCCTTGCGCCGGTTGTTGAGGAAACCCGGGATCAGATCCTCGATGTCGGGATCGATGTTCACCCTGATTCTGTCGCTCATCGACGTCCCCCGTGCCGGCGCGCGCCGGCCGTTCACTGGTCCGCTTCGTCCTGCTCGGCGGCGGCGCCGCGGAAGCTCGCGGCATCGATGCCGTGGAAACCCAGGAGCTTGTAGAACTCGGTACGATTGCGGCCGGCGACGCGGGCCGCGGTCGCGACGTTGCCGTTGGCGACGCGCATGACGCTGATCAGATACCGGCGTTCGAAGGCATCGCGGGCCTCCTTCAGCGTCTGGATGCGGCCGGGCTTCTCGCGCAGCGCGCGCTGGGCCATCGCCAAGCCGATCTGATCGCCTTTCGTCAGCGTCGCACACAGCTCGACCGCGTTGACGAGCTGGCGCACGTTGCCTGGCCAGCCGGCGGCGGTCAGATAGTCGAGCGCCTCCGCATCGAAGTGCTTCTTGCGCTGCTGGTGGCGTGTCGCATGCACGCCGAGGAAATGATCGAGCAGCAGCGGAATGTCCTCGCGCCGCTCGGCGAGGCTCGGCATGTGGAGCGGCACGACGTTGAGGCGATAGTAGAGATCCTCGCGGAACTCGCCGTTGCGTACCAGCTCGTCGAGCCGGTTGTGAGTCGCGGAAACGATGCGCGCATCGACCGCGACCGAACGCGTCGCGCCGACCGGCCGCACCTGCAGATCCTGCAATACGCGCAGCAGCTTGACCTGCAGACCGAGCGGCATGTCGCCGATCTCGTCGAGGAACATCGTGCCGCCGTTGGCGGCCATGAAGAGCCCTTCGTGTCGCGTGTTCGCGCCCGTGAACGCGCCTTTCTCGTGGCCGAACAGCTCGGACTCGAGCAGGTTCTCCGGGATCGCGCCGCAGTTCACGCCGATGAATGCGTGCGCCGCGCGCGGGCTCGCGTCGTGGATGGCGCGCGCCAGCACTTCCTTGCCGGTGCCGGTTTCACCGCTGATGAAGACCGTGACGTCGGTCTGCGCGACCATCTCGGCCTGCTCCAGCAGCTCCTGCATGATCGCACTGCGATAGACGATGTTCGCGCCGAAGCCGCCGTGGCGGCGCTTGCGCTCGACGACCGCGCGCACCTGCGCGGAGACTTCGGCGATCAGCTGCTCCTTCGCGATCGGTTTGGTCAGGAATGCGGCCGTGCCGAGGTGGGTCGCGCGCACGGCGTCCGGGATCTGCGCCTGCCCGCTCAGCATGATGACGGGCATCGATGGATTGCCCGCATGGATTTCCTTCAGGAGGGCTAGCCCGTCCATGCCGTCCATGAACAGATCGGTGACGACGACGTCCGGACGGGAGATTTCGATCCGCGACAGCGCATCGGGCCCGGAAGCGGCGGTCTGGACGGCGAAGCCCGCGCCGCGCAGCCACGTCGCGCTCAGCTGCAGCATGTCCGGATCGTCGTCGACCAGCAGCACGGTGCCGACGGCCGATGCTCCCCGCACCCGCGCTTCGTTGCCATCCGCCGTCATCGATGTCTCACCACGCTGTCCCTTTGTGGTCTTCCGTGCCCGGCATGCCGCCGCTTCGCGTGCCCGTGTCCGTGACGCTTACTCCACGGTCACGGACTTCGCGAGATTGCGCGGCTGATCGACGTCCGCGCCCTT
>JBFWSI010000333.1:0-5040 GCA_050248455.1 Gammaproteobacteria bacterium
GCTGCCGAATGCCGGCAAGTCGACGCTGATCAGCCGCGTGTCGGCCGCGCGGCCCAAGATCGCGGACTATCCGTTCACGACCCTGCATCCCGTGCTCGGCGTCGTGTCGCTCGGTCCCGAGCGCAGCTTCGTCATCGCCGACATCCCGGGCATCATCGAAGGCGCGGCCGAAGGCGCCGGGCTCGGCCTGACCTTCCTGCGCCACGTCGATCGCACCAAGCTGCTGCTGCACGTCCTCGACGTGTCCGAGCTCGATCCCGAGCGCGATCCCGTCAAGGACTTCGCGACCATCAGCAGCGAGCTCGCGAAGTACGATCCCAAGCTCGCGAAGCGCGAGCGCTGGCTGGTGATGAACAAGGCCGACGTGCTGCCGCCGGAGAAGCGCGCGGAGCTGCTGAAGGGCATGCGCCGCAAGCTCAAGTGGAAGGGGCCCGTGCATCTCGTGTCGGCGGCGACCGGCGAAGGCTGCACGGCGCTGATGCAGGCCGTCGACGCGCGGCTCGCGGAGCTACAGGACGAGATGCAGGCAACGGATCAACGACAGGACGCGCCCGATGGACGCTGAAGAACGACGCTTGCGACAGACCGCCGCGGAATCGCGCCGCTGGGTGGTGAAGATCGGCAGCGCGCTCGCGACGCGCGACGGCATGGGCCTGAATGCCGAAGCGATCGGCGAATGGGCCGATCAGCTCGCGGCGCTGCGCCGAGCCGGCCGGGACGTCGTCGTCGTCACCTCCGGCGCGGTCGCCGAAGGGGCGGCGCGCCTGGGCTGGAAGGTGCGGCCGCATTCGCTGCACCAGTTGCAGGCGGCGGCGGCGATTGGCCAGATGGGGCTGGTGCACTGCTGGGAGATGGCGTTCAAGGCGCGCGGTCTGCTCGCGGCGCAGATTCTTCTGACGCACGAGGACATCGCGAATCGCGAGCGCTACCTGAACTCGCGCAGTACGTTGCTGACCTTGCTGCAGCTCGGCGTGATGCCCGTGATCAACGAGAACGACACGGTCGCGACCGAGGAGATCAAGCTCGGCGACAACGACACGCTGGCCGGTCTCGTGTCCAATCTCGTCGATGCGGATCTGCTGGTGATCCTGACCGATCAGGATGGCCTGATGACGGCCGACCCGCGCCACGATCCGGACGCGACGCTGATCGGCACCGCGCAGTCCGAAGACCCCAGGCTGCTCGACATCGCCGGCGACGGCGGCGCCTGGGGACGTGGCGGCATGCGCACGAAAGTCACGGCCGCGCGGCTCGCCGCGCGCTCGGCGACCTCGACCGTCATCGTCGGCGGCCGGCGGCCGGGGGTGCTGCTCGATCTTGCCGCGGCGCGCGGCGTCGGTACGCTGCTGACGGCGCCCGCGACGAGGCTCGCCGCCCGCAAGCTGTGGCTCGCCGGCACGCTCCACGTGCGCGGCCGCCTGACCCTCGACGCCGGGGCCTGCCGCGTGCTGCGCGAGCAGGGCAAGAGCCTGCTGCCGGTCGGGGTCATTGCGGTCGACGGCGAGTTCGAGCGCGGGGAGCTGGTGTCCTGCGTCGACGAGCACGGGCGGGAAATCGCGCGCGGGCTGGTCAACTATGGCGCCCGCGAGGCGCAGGCCATCAAGGGCCTGCCCTCGTCACGGCTGGAGGACGCGCTGGGCTATCTGCGCGAACCCGAGCTCATTCACCGCGACAATCTTGCGCTGGTGTGAAGTCCCCCTGATTCCGCGGCGCTGCGCGCCGTTCCTTCCGGGTCACGGGAGCGATTCTCGAACATTCATCTGGCCGGACACGCCGAACCCCGGATTCGCTGCGCTCATCCGGGCTAAGACTAGAGATTCGTAGCCCGAGGCTTCGGAAGCATCTTTTGTAGCCCGGATGAGCGCAGCGAATCCGGGATCGGCCGCCTGACGAGGGACGACCACGCTGAGGCCGTTTGCGTCGAACTCATGCGTGGCAGCGCTTCAGCGCTGCGCTTCCGGGCTACGGGGGAGGGCCGGCACGGTGTGCCGGCGAGCGTCTGCTCTCAGGCCGTCGCCATCGCCTTGATGCGGGCGTTCAGGCGCGCCTTGTGGCGGTCGGCCTTGTTCCGATGCACCAGATCGGTCTTGACCATCTTGTCGATGATCGGCACGGCCTGCGCGTAGGCGGTACGGGCGGCGCCCTGATCGCCGGTCTCGATCGCCTTCAGGACCTGTTTGATACGGGTGCGCAGCAGCGAGCGGCGGCTGGCATTGTGCGCGCGATGCTTCTGTGCCTGGCGGGCGCGCTTGCGGGCTTGAGCAGTGTTGGCCAAGGGACGGCTCCGGTCGAGCTGATGAAGGACGGCGAAATATGCCGTCGCGACCCGTGGCTGTCAATCGGGAAAGCCGGGAAATCCGCGACTTGCGATCGAATCGCGGGCCGGCGTTCGATGCGACGGCCGGGATCGCGCGACCACGCATCACGCACCACCCACCGCTGCCGGCCCGGCGCCGCTCACCCGAAGCGGCCGCAGCGCCGCGGCCGCCCTATAATGCCGCGCCCGTCGGCGATTCGGGCGAACACCAACCCCGGACACGCCTTCCCACCCAGCCCCCCATGAGTGCCAGAAACCACCATCGTTCCACCCCACTGGTCGGCCAGAAGACCCTGGTCTCGCGCGTGCTGGGCCTCGTGCGCGATTCCGCGATCGCCGCGATGTTCGGCGCCTCGGCCGCGACCGACGCCTTCTTCGTCGCGTTCAAGATCCCGAATCTGCTCCGGCGCCTGTTCGCGGAGGGCGCTTTCTCGCAGGCCTTCGTGCCCGTGCTCGCGAACTACAAGACCCGTGAGTCGCCGGAGGAAGTCAAGCGGCTCGTCGACGCGGTATTCAGCGCGCTTGCCTATGTGCTGCTCGGGACCACCGCCGTGTTCGTCGTCGCGGCCCCGCTGTTCATCATGCTGTTTGCACCCGGCTTCGTCGGCGATGCCTCGCGTTTCGATCTGAGCGTGTCGCTGCTGCGCCTCACCTCGCCGTATCTGCTGTTCATCGCGCTGACCGCGCTGCTCAGCGGCGTGTTGAACACCTACGGCCGCTTCGCGCTGCCGGCCCTGACGCCGGCCTTGCTCAACCTGTCCTTCATCGGCTGCACGATCTGGCTCGCGCCGCGGCTCGACGCGCCGGTGTTCGCGCTCGCCGTCGCCGTCGGCATCGGCGGCGGGCTCCAACTCGGCTTCCAGCTCCTCGGCGCCTGGCGCATCGGCATGCTGCCGCGGCCGACGCTGAAGCTGCGTCATCCCGGCGTCAAGCGCATCCTGGTCTTGATGGGGCCGGCGGTGTTCGGCGTCTCGGTCGCGCAGATCAATTTCCTCGTCGACACCTTCGTCGCCTCCTTCCTCCAGCAGGGCAGCATCTCGTGGCTGTACTACGCCGATCGCCTGATGGAGTTCCCGCTCGGCATCTTCGGCATCGCGCTCGGCACCGTGATCCTGCCCCATCTCGCCGAGCACCACGCGCGCGACGAGCGCGACGGCTTCAGCGACACTCTCGACTGGGCGCTGCGCACGGTGCTGCTGCTGACCTTGCCGTCCGCCGTCGGCCTCGCGGTGCTCGCGGGCCCGATACTCTCGACGCTCTTCGAGTACGGCGAGTTCACCGCGCGCGACGTCACGCTGAGCTCCTATGCGCTGATGACCTACGCCGCCGGGCTCACCGGCTTCATCATGGTCAAGGTGCTCGCGCCCGGTTACTACGCGCGCCAGGACACCCGCACGCCGGTGAAGATCGGCGTCATCGCGATGCTGACCAACGTCGTGCTGTGCGGGCTGCTCGCATGGCCGCTCGCGCACGCCGGGCTCGCGCTCGCGACGTCGATCGCGGCCTTCGTCAATGCGACGCTGCTGCTGCGCGGCCTCCTGCGCAACGGCGTCTATCGGCCGCGTCCCGGCTGGCGCAAGTATGCGCTGCGCATCGTCGTCGCCTGCGCGCTGATGGGCGGGATCCTGTGGTGGGCCGCCGACGGCCAGGCGCTGTGGTCGGCCCGCACGCTCGGCGAGCGTGCCGCGCATCTCGCCGCGCTCGTGCTCGGCGGCGTGGCCATCTATGTCGGCGCGCTGTGGCTGGGCGGGCTGCGTCCCGCGCATTTGGTCCAACCGCGCGCGTCGCTATAATGCGGCGAACTCAGCGTCACACCCGCATGCAGCAGCACGGCCGGTAGCGTCGATGGAAATCATCAGGGGCGAGCACAACATCCGGCCGCGGCATCGCGGGTGCGTCGCGACCATCGGCAATTTCGACGGCGTCCATCGCGGCCACCAGGCCGTGATCGCGGCGCTCGAGGACAAGGCGCGTGCCCGCGGCGCGAGATCGACCGTGGTGCTGTTCGAGCCGCAACCTGCCGAGTATTTCGCGCGCGCCGTGCCGCCGGCACGGTTGACGCGCCTGCGCGAGAAGGCCGAGCTGCTGGCCGGGCTCGGCGTCGATCAGCTGCTCGTGCTGCCTTTCGATCAGCACCTGGCCTCGCGGCCGGCCGACGAGTTCGTGCGCCGCTGTCTGATCGACGGGCTCGACATCCGCGGCCTCATCGTCGGCGACGACTTCAAGTTCGGCAGCCATCGCAGCGGCGACTTCCGGCTGCTGCAGCGGTTCGCCGAGACGCACGGCTTCTCGATCGACCGCGCCGAGTCCTTCATCGAGGCGGGCGAGCGCGTCAGCAGCACCAGCATCCGCGGCCTGCTGCGCGAAGGCCGTCTGGCCGAGGTGGTGCCGCTGCTCGGTCGCCGCTATTTCATTTCCGGACGCGTCGTGCACGGCCAGAAGAAGGGCCGTGAAATGGGCTTTGCGACCGCGAACATCGACCTGCACCGGCTCGCGAGCCCGGTGCACGGCATCTTCGCCGCCCGCGTGCGCGGCATCGACGACGCGGCGCTGCCCGCCATCGCCTACGTCGGCTCGCGGCCGATCGTCAACGGCACGCGCGCCGTCCTCGAGGTGCACCTCTTCGACTTTGATCGCGATCTCTACGGCCGTTACCTCAAGGTCGACTTCGTCGCGAAGATCCGCGACGACCTGCCGTTCACGGATTTCGAGTCCCTGGCTCG
>JBFWSI010000334.1:0-5030 GCA_050248455.1 Gammaproteobacteria bacterium
GCTCGCCGCGGTCGCGGTGATGTTCTCGCTGATCGGCGCCTTCTACTACCTGCGCATCGTCAAGCTGATGTACTTCGACGAACCGACGCGCGCGCAGGGCGTCGAGGCGAGCCAGGATCTGAAGCTCGTGCTCTCGGTCAATGGCCTAGCCGTGCTCGCCCTCGGTCTCGCGCCGAGCGCGCTGATGTCCGTCTGCGTGTCCGCGACGCTGCCTTACCTGCCCTGGTAGCGGCTTGGCGTTTGTGCTGGCTGGAAGGCTGATTAATTTAGCCACGGAGAACAGGAGAAGAGAATTGATTGGTCCTGCGCTGCCGTCAGGCCTGGCGCGGACGTGGCGGAACAGATATCAATTTTTTTCCTCTCCGTGTTCTCTGTGTTCTCCGTGGCTAAATTCAACAGCACGTCCGACGGCACCGCCGTTTAGCGAGTTGTGGTCGTAGGTTGGGCTTCCTTCGCCAGCCCGACCTACGATTCTGCTGAATCCAGCCACGAAGGCACGGAGAAGAAAAGAAATCAATTCTCTTCTCCGTGCCCTCCGTGTCCTCCGTGGCTGGATTCGACAGCACGTCCGACGGCACCGCCGTTCGAGCCAGGCACGGTCAGCCGCTCGCCCATCAGCACCGGCACGCCGTTGCCGAGGTCGGGACGCCACGCCGGCGCGCCTCGCGGCAGCAGCAGGATCACCGTCGATCCCATGTTGAAGCGGCCGAGCTCGGCGCCGCGCGCGTAGTGCGCGGGCTCGCTGAGCTGGATGCGGCTCACGCGGCGTGACTGGCGCGCGAGATCGGGCACGTTGACGCAGCTCAGCTCCATCGCGCTGACGAGCATCGCGCCGACCATCACCACCGCACAGCGCCCCCACTCGCTGCTGCAGTCGAGCACCAGGCGCTCGTTGCGGGCATACAGCGCGTCGATCACCTGCGAGGTGCGATCGTTCACCGAGTAGAGCTTCCCCGGCACGTAGCCGACGGCGTGGACCTGCAGTTCGAAAGGCGCGTGCACGCGGTGATAGTCGCGCGGCGACAGGTAGACGATCGCGTAACGTCCGCCGTCGACCGCCGCGCTCAGCGCCTCGTCGCCGGCGAGCAGCGCGCGCACCGCGAAGGATCGCCCCTTGGCCTGCAGCAGCGTGCCGCGATCGAGATCGCCGATCCGGCTGATCGCGCCGTCGGCCGGACTGACGATCGCATGCTCGCTCGCGTCGATCGGTCGGGCGTCCTCGCGCAGCGCACGCGTGAAGAACTGGTTGAAGCTGCGGTAGCCGGCGTCGCCGTCGCGTGCCGTCGCGAGATCGACGCGATAGGCGGCGCAGAAGGCCTTGATCGCGAGATCCGCGAGCGGGCCTTCGTGGCGCGTGAGCCGGTTGACGAGCGCCGACAGCGCGCGCTGCGGCAGCAGGTGCTGGGGCAGGACGAGCAGGGCGTCGAGCAGGCTCATCGCGGCCTCGGCTCACGGCGCGTCGCGGGAGACGACGGCCATGACGCGGGTCGATTTCTCGCCGCAGTCGAGGACGAGCTCGACTCGTTCGCCCGCGCGCGGCAGCGCGGCGCGCGGCTGCATCAGCATGCCGTGCAGCGCGCCGGGGGCGAGCCGCACGCGCTGGCCGGGCGCGAGCGAGAGCCGCGGCACGTGTCGCATGCGCACGCGGTCTCCGTCCTGCACCGTCTCGTGCAGCATGCCGCGCGCGAAGCCGGGGCTCGTCAGCGCATCGAGCACCAGCGTCTCGTTGCCGGTGTTGCTGAGCGTCATGTATGCGGCGACCGCGTTCGCGCCGGGCGGCGGCTCGCGGATCCATGCTTCCGTGACCGCGAGGCCCTCGCAGGCGCCGGCCGCGGCAGCCGCGGTCACGGCGTACACGAGCGCGAGAAGGCGCAGTGCAAGTTTCATCGTTCGTCCTCCACGAAGGCTTCGATCGCGCGCACGCGCGTCTCGATGTCGGCGGCATCGTGCGGCAGTCCTATCGCGCTCAGCACGCGCAGGCTCGGATCGACGACGAAGATCGAAGCCGTGTGATCGATCGAATAATCGTTCTCGCCGCTGCCCGGCACCTTGGCGTAGATCACGCCGAGTTGGCGCGTGAGCCCGGACAGCGCCTCGTCGTCACCGGTCGCGCCACGAAAGCCCGGATCGAAATACTTCACGTAGCGCGCCAAAGCTTTCGGCGTGTCCCGCGCGGGATCGACCGATACGAACAGCACCTGTCCCTCGCGTCCGAAGGCGGAGTCCGTGGCGAGGCGCTGCTTCACCTGCTTGAGGATCGCGAGCGTGCCCGGGCAGACGTCCGGGCAGTGCGTGAAGCCGAAGAAGACCAGCGTCCAGCGGCCGCGCAGGTCGGCTTCGGTCAGGGGTTTGCCGTCGTCGCCGGTCAGCGCGAAGCGCCCGATCTGCGGCGGATCCGGCCACAGCAGGCCCGGCACCTCGGGCTGGTGCCCCGTCTTCCACACTGCAAAGAGCAGCCCGGCCGCGAGGGCGACGAAGGCCGCGAGGGCGAGGAAGGCGTTGGCCTGAAGGCGCGGCGGAGCAGGGGGCATGCCGCATTATAGCGGCCGGGCGCGGCCGCGTCGGCCTGCTAGACTATGACGGCCCGTCACCGTCGGCGCCATCGCGAACAAGGACATGAACGACGCCGCTCCGCCGCCGAGCAAGCTCGGCAAATATGAGATCCAGCGCGAAATCGGCCGCGGCAGCATGGGCGTGGTCTATGCCGCCTTCGATCCTTATGTCGGTCGGGCCGTCGCGGTGAAGGTCGCGATGGCAGACGCCTTGAAGAACGGCGAGGCGGGAGAGCGTTTCCGCAAGATGTTCTTCAACGAGGCGCATACCGCCGGGATGCTCCGACATCCGAACATCCTCGATATCTTCGACGCCGGTCTCGACGACGACAAGTGCTACATCGTCATGGAGCTGATCGAGAACGGCGACACGTTGCGCAGCTACTGTCGCAGCGACAACCTGCTGCCGATGCACCAGGTCGCCGAAATCATGTTCCGCTGCGCGAAGGCGCTGGACTACGCGCACCGCCAGGGTGTGATCCATCGCGACATCAAGCCGTCGAACATCCTGCTGACCCAGGACATGGACGTGAAGATCGCGGACTTCAGCATCGCGCACATCAACCGTGCCGACATGTCGCAGACGATGCCGATGGGCTTCGTCGGCTCGCCGCGCTACATGTCGCCGGAGCAGATCCAGGAGGATACGATTTCCGGCCAGACCGATCTGTTCTCGCTGGGCGTGGTCGCCTACGAGATGCTGACCGGTCACCATCCCTTCGGCGGCGAGACCTTCTCGAACCTGATTCATCGCGTGATCAACGAGGATCCGACGCCGATGAGCCAGTTCCGGCCGGAGCTGCCGCCGGTGCTCGAGCGCATCATCAGCCGTGCGCTCGAAAAGATGCCCGAGCGCCGCTATCGCATGGGCATCGATCTCGCGTCCGATCTGAGCATGGCCTTCACCCATCTCGAACGCCCGCAGGAGGACATCCCGGCGCGCGAGAAATTCGAGCTGGTCAAGCGTCTCGACTTCTTCCGCGGCTTCCCCGACACCGACCTCTGGGAGATCATCCGCGCCAGCGTCTGGCAGGAGGCCGACACCGGCGAGGTGCTCGTGCGCGAGGGCGATATCGACGATGCGTTCTTCATCGTCACCGCCGGCAACGTCGAGGTGTCGAAGGAAGGCACCTTCCTGCACACGCTCGGCGAGGGCGACTGCTTCGGCGAGATGAGCTACCTCAACAAGATCCGCCGCACGGCCACCGTCACCGCCGCCGGTCCGCTGTCGCTGATGAAGATCAACCCGACGCTGATCGAGCAGGTGTCGATCGACTGCCAGCTGCGCTTCTACAAGGTCTTCCTGCGCGTGCTGACCGATCGTTTGTCGCGCACGACGGAACGGGTGGTGCGCGGGTGAGAGGATTCGTAGCCCGGGTGTAGCGCGCAGCGCGCAACCCGGGATCCGGCCTTTTCGGTTGAATGAAGATCCCGGGTTCCGCTTCGCTGCACCCGGGCTACGAAGATCGCGATCGCCGCGCGAGATAGCGTGCCATCAGGCGCATCGTCGAGCCGTCGTGGCGGCCGGGGATGCCGCGCGCGAGCTCGGCCAGCAGGGTCGCGGCGAGCTGCTTGCCGAGCTCGACGCCCCATTGATCGAAGGAATCGATCTGCCACAACACGCCCTGCACGAAGGTCTTGTGCTCGTAGAGCGCGAGCAGCGCGCCTAGCGTCGCGGGCGTCAGCTCGTCCATCAGGATCGCGTTGCTCGGCTGGTTGCCGGGCTGCTCGCGGTGGATTGCGAGCGTCGCGTCCACGCCGGCCGCGATCAGCGCCTCGCGCGAACGGCCGACCATCAGGGCCTCGGCCTGCGCGAAGCAGTTCGCGACCAGCATGTCGTGGTGCGCGGCGTCCGCGCGCGGGTGGCGCAGCGCGAGGATGAAATCGACGGGCACGAGCCGCGTGCCCTGGTGCAGCATCTGAAAGAACGCGTGCTGCACGTTGGTGCCGACGCCGCCCCACACGACGGGCGAGGTGCCGAGCGGCACGGGCTCGGCCGCCAGCGTCACGCGCTTGCCGTTGCTCTCCATCTCGAGCTGCTGGAGATAGTCCGGCAGCAGGGCGAGACGCTCGTCGTAGGCCACGATCGCCTGCGTCTCGGCGCCGAGGAAGTTCGTATTCCACAGCCCGCACAGCGCCAGCATCACGGGTGCGTTGTGCGCCAGCGGCGCGCTGCGGAAGTGCAGGTCCATCGCATGCGCGCCGGCAAGCAGCGCCGTGAAATTCTCGTAGCCGACGGCGAGCGCGATCGGCAGGCCGATCGCCGACCACAGCGAGTAGCGCCCGCCGACCCAGTCCCACATCGGCAACACCTTGTCCGGCGCGATGCCGAAGTCGACGGCTCGCTGCGGGTGGGCGCTGATTGCAAAGAAATGTGACGCGACGGCGCGGGCGTCGCCGGCGAAGTGCGCGAGTATCCACGCCTGGGCGCTGCGCGCGTTCAGCGCCGTCTCCGGCGTCGTGAACGACTTCGATGCG
>JBFWSI010000335.1:0-5027 GCA_050248455.1 Gammaproteobacteria bacterium
GATAGGGAAATTTTCTCGGCGATTCGACGGCCTTCTTCATGCATTCGCGATCGATACCGCACGCGCCGTCGGCAAAGCATGATTTTTTCCTTCTTGCGGCGGGAATACGACCTGGAACACCGATTTACTCGATTCCGCCATCGTCGCGCCCAAGCAAAGCGATGATGCGCCGTGCTGAACCAGGCGCCCGCTCGGGCCTGTCGGGTATCGCCCATATCGCGAGCGCTAGCCGACATCCGGCAATACGCGCTAAGTTGTGACGGCCGCGCCTGCGGGGCGCGTCGATGTTCGTCGTCTCGGCACTGCGGTTCTCCAAGGCTCATCATCATGCGAAGCTCAATTTCGCGCCGGTCCCTGCGTCTTCGCGTGCACCGACGCCGAAGGATGCTGACCGCGCTGCTGCTGCTCGGTCCCGTTGCGGTCGCGGCGGCGGAAGTCATCGACGCGGCAACGCCCGACGTCGCGAACGAAGCGCCGGCCGTCGAAGACATCGCGGACGGCGGCGAAGTCCAGGTCACCGCGGCCACTCCGGAAGACGATACGGTCGACGAATCGATCGAAGTCACCGGGGGCCGCATGCGCCTGGTCACCCCCTTGCCCGGCGTCGCGCTGGACGAGAAGCAGCTCACGACCAACGCGCAGACGGCGGACGCGCGCCACATCCGCGAATCCGGCGCCGTGAATACCACGCAGTTCCTGAACGAGCAGCTGCAATCGATCACGGTCGCCGACAACACCGCAAACCCGTTCCAGCAGGACGTCGTGTTCCGCGGCTTCTCGGCCTCGCCGCAAATCGGCACGCCGCAGGGCCTGTCGGTCTATCTCGACGGCGCGCGCGTCAACGAGGCCTTCGGCGACGTCGTCAACTGGGACTTGATCCCGCTGAACGCGATCGAAGGGCTGGCGCTGATGCCGGGCTCGAACCCGCTGTTCGGACTGAACACGCTGGGCGGCGCCCTGTCGATGACGACGAAATCGGGTTTCACCTCGCCCGGCGTCGATGCCTCGATCCTCGGCGGCAGCTGGGGACGCAACCAGCTGCAGTTCTCCGCCGGCGCGAACCACGGCCCGGTCGCCGCGCTGCTCGCCTTCAACCGGCTGCGCGAGGACGGCTGGCGCGACAACTCGCCGTCGGAGCTGAACCAGGTCTTCGGGCGCGCCGACGTGAAGCTCGGTTTCGCGCAGGCGACGGCTTCGCTGCTGCACGTCGACAACTCGCTGGTCGGCAACGGGCAGGCGCCGATCGAGGACGTGCGCGTCCGTGCCGACAGCATCTACACCGCGCCGGACGCGGTGGACAACAAGTTGACGCAAGGCTGGCTGACGACGCGCTTCGATCTGCTCGACAGCTTGTCGATTTCGGCGATGACCTATCTGCGCGACTCGGCGCAGCGTGCCGTGAACGGCGACTTCTGGGATGGCTGGAACGCCGCGACCAGCGGCCGCGTCGATGCCTGCGATCCCGGCGGCCTCGACGGCGTCGCCGACGGCATCCGCGGCGACAACACGCTCGCCGACGGCGCGAATGCCGGCACCGGACCCGGCATCCCGGGCTGCATCCCGAACGGCGTGCTCGGCCGCGGTGCGACCGATCAGTCGAGCCACGGCTTCAGCCTGCAGCTGAACTGGTACACCGAGCGCAACCAGCTCGCGCTGGGCGGCACAATCGATCGCAATCGCGTCGACTTCGAGCAGAGCGAACAGCTCGGCGACATCGGCCCCGATCGCGCCGTCGTCGTCGATCCCAATCGACCGTTCCCCTTCGACAAGGACGATCTCGCCGCTTTCGAAGCCTTCCTCGACCTGCAGGCGTTTCTCGACGCCAACTTCCCGAACGATCCCGTCACGCAGCAGGCTTTCATCGACGAAGTGCTGCGCGAGAACGGCGGCGTGCTGCCGAGCGCGCCGGCGCAACGCATCGGCGACATCCTGTCGGCGACAGAGGTGCCGATCCTGCGCAATCAGCTCGACGGCCGCAATTCGAGCTGGGCGGTGTTCTTCTACGACGTGTTCACGCTGCTGCCGAGCCTCAACCTGAGCTTCGGTGCGCGCTACAGCGTGACGCGCGTGTCGAACGAGGTGCGTGCCGATCGGCCGACGCCGCTGCACTCGTTCACGCCCAGTCTGCTCGCGCGGCGCGAGAACCGCTGCGGCGTCGAGGACGGCGACGAGAACGCCCGCTTCCAGTGCACGGCGGAAAGCTTCGAGTACCAGTCGTTCACGCCGTCCTTCGGCCTCAATTGGCAGCTGCGGGAAGACACGGCCCTGTTCGTCAACTACAGCCGCGGCGCGCGCACGCCGTCGGCGATCGAGCTCGCCTGCGCGCGCGACAAGGGCGTCATCGATCCGGACGTCTTCCAGGGCTGCACGATTCCGACCGCGCTCACCAACGATCCGTATCTGCCGCAGGTGCGGTCGACGAGCTACGAGGTCGGGGGCCGCGGCCTGCTGCGCGAGGCCATCGACTGGAACCTGTCGGCGTACCGCACCGATTTGAAGAACGACATCCTGTTCGTCTCGCTCGGCGTCGGCAATCGCGGCGTGTTCGACAGCTTCGGCCGCACGCGTCGCCAAGGCATGGAGTTCGGGCTCTCGCAACGGGAAGGGCGCGCCCGCTGGTACATGAACTACGCCTTCGTCGACGCGACCTTCGAGGACGGGGCGACGATCGTGAATCTTTCCAACAGCAGTGCGCGCAAGATCCAGGGCGAGCTCAATGAGTTCTCCATCGAGCCCGGCGATCGCATCCCGGGCGTGCCTCAGCACTCCCTGCGCGCAGGCGTCAACTTCGATCTGACGGAGCGCCTCACGCTAGGCCTGCAGGCGATTGCCCAGGCGCGCTCGTATGCGCGAGGCAACGAGAACAACGAGCACCAGCCCGGCGGCACCGATGCCGACGACAGCCCGCGGCCGCGTCAACGCCGCTACGTCGGCGACGGCGAGCTCGACGGCTTCGCGATCTTCAACCTCGACGCGAGCTTCGACATCACCGCGCGTGCGTCCGCCTTCCTGCAAATCGACAACCTGTTCGACAAGCGCTTCGCGACGGCCGGGCTGCTCGGCCTGAATTCCTTCACCGAGTCGCGCTACGGCGTGCGCGACGCCAGCGGCTTCAACTACAACAGCAACGACTGGACGCACTCGCTGTTCGTCGGCCCGGGCGCGCCGCGCGCCGTCTGGGCCGGCGTTCGCTATGCCTTCGAGTAGCTAGTCATGAACCGGCTCGGTCCGCGCGCCGTGTCGCCGAGGAGCTCATCGGAAAAAGCGCAGAGACGACCCCAGAGTAATTCCGATGCAACGCAGGATTTAGTCCCATTCTCGCCGCTTCCTCCGCGCTCGGGACGATGAAGACCAGACAGCGCGCGCGCGGCTGTGCTCTACTCGGTCGGGGTCACGCGTGCCGACGAGCGGCGCGCCGCGACCCGGACATCCACGAGCCGTTCCACTACGCAAGGTCCGACCGCCATGCGCATCTGCCTCCGCCTGCTCGCGCTCAGCACCGTCCTCGCCGCCCCGGCGGCGTCGGCGATCTACCAGACGCTGCCGACCACCCCGCCGCTGCGGATATCCGGCTTCAACAACGTCACCACCGATCTCGTGTCGGGCCTCAAGATCCCGGACGGGCCCATCGTCAACGGCAGTCCCGGCGCCGTCGTGAAATACGGCCCGCCGTCGACCTATACGCAGCTCGCGACGCGTGGCAACACGCTGGTCGTCGGCGGGCAGACGGTCGGCACGCTGACGGACTACGTGTTTCGCGACACCGCGGACAACCGTCTCGTCTTCGGCATGCGCCTGGTGCTCGCGGCGACCGTGAACGGCGCGCCGAACACCTTCGAGGTCAACGACTTCTTTCGCAAGGGCAGCAACGGCTACACGGCCCAGGCCGCATGGGCGCGCGCCTCCGACAGCGATCTGCGCATGTACGCCGCGGTGCGCACGGCGGTGAAGTTCGGCCAGGGAACGGAGACCTTCGATCCCGACGTCGTGAAGTTCCAGTCGGACATCAACACCAGCGAAGGCAACCCGCGCTCCGGCTACTTCTTCCTCAAGAGCAACGCACCGACCTTCAAGACGCTGTCGAACGGCGTGAGCCTCTATCAGGGCGGCGAAGAAGGCCAGCCGCTGGTCGAGCTGGTGATGCCAGGTTTCGTGCCGAGCGCGCAGCCCGACGGCGACGGCGACGGTTACGATGCGAGCGTCGACTGCAACGACAGCAATCCCGCGATCAACCCCGGCGCCAGCGAAGTCTGCGACGACGGCATCGACAACAACTGCGCGAACGGCGTGGACGAGGTCCAGTACTGTCCCGTGCAGGTGCCGTTCATGGACGATCGCGCGCTGGCGGTGCTCGGCGTCGTGCTCGCCCTGCTCGCGGCCGCGTCAGTGCGTCGTCGTCTGCGCTGAGGTCCCGCTAGCCGCCGGCGGCGCGCAGACCGCCGGCACCACCACGTGGACCCGCACGCCGCGCGGCGTGCGGGATTCGAAGCGGCAGTCGCCGCCCAGCGCCCGCGCCCGGTTGCGCATGCCGCGCAGGCCGAGATGGGCCTTGAACGTGTCCACCTTGCCGGCGCCGTCGTCATCGACGATGAGTTGTACGGTGGGGAATGCCCCGGCCACGTCGCCGGACGCCAGCATCTCCAGGCGCAGTTCCACGGTCGTCGCGCCGCTCGCATGCCGGGCGGCGTTGACCAGGGCCTCCTCCGCGATGCGATAGAGATTCGTCGCAGTCGTCGTGTCGAACAACGCATCGTCCGCCGCATAGTGGCAATGCCAGGTGATCGCAGGCAGGCGACGCCGCCAGTCTTCAATCAGCTCCTGCATCGCGGTCGCGAGGCCCAGCTCGTCCAGCACCATCGGATGTAGATCCTTCAGCAGGCGGCGGACCCACTGCTGCAGCTGCTCGACGAGCTGCTGCGCGCTCTCCAGCTTGCCACGTGGCCCCGTCGCGTCTGCCGGCAGCGTGGTCAGCGCGCCGTGCAGATCGACCCGGAGCTTGAACAGCTTCGGCGACATCTCGTCGTGCA
>JBFWSI010000336.1:0-5015 GCA_050248455.1 Gammaproteobacteria bacterium
GATCGGTGTTGGCCGCGTCCTGGCAGGCCTCGGTGACGATGCGCCGCAGGCGGTTCTCGTCGAGCGGCACGCGGCTGCCGTCACGGCGCGTGACGGCGAGGCTCGAACGGCGCTCGCTCGCCGGCGCGGCGTCCAGTTTCTTCTGGCGCTCGCGCGCACGTTCCTCGCGGTAGAGCACGTAGGAGCGGGCGACCTTGTGCTCGCCGCCGCGCATCAGCGCGAGCTCGACCTGATCCTGGATGTCTTCGATGTGGATCGCGCCGCCGGCGGGCATGCGCCGCGTGATCGCGCGCACGACGCTGTCGGTCAGCGCGTCGACGGTTTCGTGGATGCGCGTCGATGCCGCGGCATTGCCGCCCTCGACGGCGAGGAAGGCCTTGGTCAGCGCAATCTTGATCTTGTCCCCGTCGAACACGGTCACCTTGCCGTTGCGGCGGATGACCTTGAACTCGCCTGGCGCCGTCGCGGCCACTTCGGACTGCGGCGCCGGGGCATCGCCGTTCGGGCTCCAGGTAACGCGTCCGGCGCTGCGCGCCGCAGCGGCATTGTCGAGTTCCATGCGCTCTCCTCTGAGGACCACGAGCGTGGTGCCGGTTGACGACGGGCCTGTGCCCAGGCCTCTGTTTTCATCTGAAGTGCGTCGTATGTCACCACAACACGCTGTGGTCGTGCAAGCGCCCGACCACTACATCCTGTGCATGGAAGTGTGATTCGAAGTGGCCAAAAAATGTGCGGATGCTGTGGACAAGTCAGCGAAGCACCGCCGGATCAGGGCTTTATCGAATACCCGAAAATGCGGGCTCCGAACGGCTCCTGGCGCGCCGATGCAGGTGCCGTCGCGCAGGAGTGCTCAAGAAGTGCTCAGACGGGCGCGCGCAGATAGGTCGGCGCGAGCACCGCCGGCGCGCGCCCGCGGCCCGCGCGCAGGCCGGCGACGCCCAGCGTCGCGACGTCCCGGGCTTCCGGGTGGAGGAGGGGCAGGGGCCCGAGCTCGGGCCACAGGTCGCGCATGTCGTGCGCATAGGCGAGCCAGCCCGTGCCGACCGCGCGCCAGGGATCGGCAGCGGGCAGCACGAGCGCCGTCGCCGCGGTGACGCGTTCCTCGCCTGCGGCGCGCACGAGGCCCTCGTCGTCGACTTCGTAGCGCGCCCAGTACAGCTCGCGACGTCGCGCGTCCAAGGTCGCGAGCTGCGTGCGGATGCCGGTGAGCCGGTAGCCGCCCTGCGCGAGCGCCGCGAGCGTCGACACCGGCACGACCGGCAGATCGTGGGCATAGGCAAGTCCCTGCGCGATCGCCGTTGCGACGCGCACGCCCGTGAACGCGCCCGGCCCGATGCCGACCGCGATCGCGTCGAGCTGGGCGAGCCCGATCCCGGCCTCGGCGCACAGCGCGTGCACCATCGGCAGCACCCGTTGCGTGTGCCGCTGGGGTGCGAGCTCGTGACGCTGCGCGATCGCGCCGTCGACGTGGAGCGCGACGCTGCAGGCGTCGGTCGCGGTGTCGAGGGCGAGGAGTTTCAGCGGCGTCATGCGGGGCTGGCGGGACAGTCGGTATACTGCGGGCCCATGTTCGTTCCCGTCGAGGCATTCATCGGTTGGCGCTATACGCGTGCCCGCCGCCACACGCGTTTCGTGTCGCTGATCTCGGCGATTTCGATCGGCGGCGTCGCGCTCGGCATCGCGGCGCTGGTCACGATACTGTCTATCATGAACGGTTTCGAGCGCGAGATGCGCAACCGGTTGCTGGGGCTCGCCGCGCATCTCGTCGTCGAGCGGCCGGCGGGTGTCGCGCTCGACGCGACCGTTCTCGCCGAGCGTCTCGAAGCACAGCCCGACGTCGCCGGGCTTGCGCCCTACGTGTCCGGCGAAGCCTTGTTGACCTTTCGCGGCGACGTGCAGGGCGTGCGCATCGAGGGCGTCGCGCCGGCGGCCGAAGCGCGCGTCAGCGCCGCGCCGACGCTGACGCGCGAGGGCAGCTTCGATGCGCTCGTGCCGGGCGAGTTCAACATCGTGCTCGGCCGCGGCCTCGCCGACACGCTGCGCGCGAAAATCGGCGACGACATCACGCTGGTGCTGCCGGAGCCGATGCGCACGGCCGCCGGCGTGCTGCCGCGGCTCAAGCGCTTCACCGTCTGCGGCATCTTCGAGGCCGGCGTGCAGGACTACGACATGGCGATGGCCTTCGTGCATCTCGACGATGCCGCGCGCGTGTTCCGCGCCGACGGCCCGTCGGGCTACCGCGTGCGCCTCGCGGATCCCTTCGCCGCGCCGGCGCGCGCCGCGCCGCTCGCGCAGGCGCTGGCGGATCTCGGTGACGGCAAGCTGCGCGTCACCGACTGGACCGCGACGAACTCGAATCTCTTCCGCGCCCTGAAGACCGAGAAGATCGTGATGTTCGTGATCCTGCTGCTGTCGGTCGCGGTCGCGGCCTTCAATCTCGTCTCGACCCTCGTGATGGTGGTGACGGAGAAGCACGCCGAGATTGCGATCCTGAAGACGCTCGGCATGACGCCCGCGCGCATCCTGCGCGTGTTCCTCGCGCAGGGCGTGCTGATCGGCGCGGCGGGGGTGGCGATCGGCGCGGTGCTCGGCGTGCTGCTCGCATCGAACGTCGAGCAGATCGTCGCCGCCGCCGAGCAGGCCTTCGGCTTCCGCATCCTCTCGCCCGACGTCTACTACATCAGTCGCATCCCGTCCGAGCTCGAATGGCCCGATCTCCTGATCGCGCTCGCCGCGGCGAGCCTGCTGTGTCTCGTCGCGCCGCTATACCCGGCGTGGCAGGCGAGCCGCACGCAGCCGGCCGAAGCGCTGCGCTATGAATGAAGGACACGCGCCGATGAACGATGCGGTACTGGTCGCGCGCGGCCTCGGCAAGCGCTACGTCGATGGCGCGCTCGACGTGACGGTGCTCGTCGGCCTCGAGTTCGCGGTCGCCGCGGGCGAGAGCGTCGCGATCCTCGGCGCTTCGGGCTCCGGCAAGAGCACGCTGCTGCATCTGCTCGGCGGCCTCGACACGCCGAGCAGCGGTCAGGTCCTGCTCTGCGGCCAGGATCTCGCCGCGCTCGACGAGACCGCGCGCGGCTACGCGCGCAACCGGCATCTCGGCTTCGTCTACCAGTTCCACCACCTGCTGCCCGAGTTCTCCGCGCTGGAGAACGTCGCGCTGCCGGTGCTGATCGGCGGCGGCGAAGTCGCGGACGCGCGGCGCCGCGCGAGCGACATGCTCGCGCGGGTCGGCCTCGCGGCGCGCGCCGCGCATCGGCCGGCCGAGCTCTCCGGCGGCGAACGCCAGCGCGTGGCGATCGCCCGCGCGCTCGTGATGGGGCCGCGCTGCGTGCTCGCCGACGAACCGACCGGCAATCTCGACGCGAAGACCGCGGCCTCGACCCTCGAGGTGATGCTGGATCTCAAACGCGAGCTCGGCACCGCGCTCGTGCTCGTCACCCACGACCTGCACGTCGCCGCGCGCATGGAGCGCACCGTGCACCTGGACGGCGGCGCGCTGACGGAGACGGCGCCGGAGTGAGCCACAAACTTCCGGGCTACGAGAGTGACGCTGTCGCAGCCCCGTAGCCCGGATGGAGCGCGCAGCGCGTAACCCGGGATCTTCGGCGGCGCCGAAGCGCGGGGAAGATCCGGGTTCCGCTACGCTGCACCCGGGCTACGAAGCGGCGCGCGCCGCGCGCGCGGCGACGCGCCTGCGCCAGCGTCGGCGCACCGCGAGCCGCCACAGGCCGTCGACGAGGAAGTAGCCGAGCAGGCTCGCGACCACGCCGCAGATCGCCGAGCCCACGCACAGCGGCAGCCAGATCACGTCGAAGGCGTGCACGAGGCTGTGCCAGTCCGAGCTCAGCTGCAGCGAGTCCGCGGTCTGCACCGTGCCGCCGGTGAAGACGAGGCCCACCCGATACGCGAAGTAGAACATCGGCACCCAGGTGACGGGATTGGTGATCCACACCGCGCCGATGATGACGGGCAGGTTGAGGCCGCGCAGGATCGCGAGCGGCACGATGATCAGCATGTGGATCGGGATCGGAAAGAAGGCGATCAACAGGCCGATGCCCGTCGCGCGCGCGACCGAGCGACGCCCGAAGTGCCACAGGTTCGGATCGTGCAGGCGATGGCCGAACCAGGCGATCCAGCGGCGCCGTGTCAGATCCGCGGGCTGCGGCAGTCGCGATTGCAGATAGCGGCGGAGATCCATGGTGTGCGTCGTTGGAGCCTGGACGATGGCGGCCGGAATGCGCATCCGGGGCGGAGCTTTCGGGCATCCGTCGCGCGCCTATGATACGCGCATGCGTGTGGCGCTCGCAGGGAGGCGGGCGCGCGCCGCGTTTCCCACAGCGCACTTCAGGGACGAACGATGCGGCTGTCGATCCTCGCCTTCGTCGCGGGCGTCTGCGCCTTGCAGCCGCTGCCCGAGTGGCCCGTCGCGGCGTGGCCGAATGGCCTCGTCGGGGCGCTGCTCCTCGGTCTGCTCGCTGTCGCCGCGTGCGGTGCGCGACGAAGGCCGCGGCTCTTCGCCTTCGTCGCCGGCGCGCTGTGGGCGGGCTGGCACGCGCAGCTCGGGCTGACGGCGCGCCTGCCGGCGAGTCTCGACGGCGTCGCGCTGCGCGTCGCCGGACGCATCGCCGATCTGCCGGTCGAGATCGGCGGGGCCCGGCGCTTCGAGCTCGTGGTGCAGTCGGCCGCGCGCGGCATCCACGCCGGTCCCCCGCTGCGGCGGCTCGCGCTTGCCGACTACGGCGGACGGAGCGAGGTCTCGGCGGCACTCACGGCCGGCGCGGACTGCGTGCTGCACGTCCGCCTGCGCCCGCCGCGCGGCGCGCACAATCCCGCCGGCGTCGACGTCGAGCGCGTGCTGTTCGCGCGGCGTGTCGACGCGACGGGCTATCTGATCGCGCATCCGGCGAACCGCTGTGCGCCGGCGCCGATCGCGGGCGCCGTCGATCGCCTGCGCATGCGGCTCGCGACGGCTATCGATGACGGCGTCGAGGATCCGGCGACCGCCGCCG
>JBFWSI010000337.1:0-5011 GCA_050248455.1 Gammaproteobacteria bacterium
CGGCGCCGGCGGCGAGCAGCTCGTCGCGCAGGCCCGCGCCGGTCGCTTCCTGCGGGCCGAACTTGTTGACGACGATCAGCGCGACGCCGGCGTCGATCGCGCGGTAGATGGCCTGGCCCGCGAGCGCGAGCTGGCCGGTGTCGAGCGCACAGCCGGTGGCGGTGGCAGCGAGATCCAGCGAGATCTTGATACGCTCGCCGCTCAACAGATCGCGCAGGTACATCGGGCGACGGCCTTCCCCGGCGAACGCGTCGGCCTGCGCGGTGTTGACGCCGCCGACGCGGTGGCCGTCCGCCTGCAGGCGCGCGATCACGGGCGCCAGCCAATCGCCGGCATCCGATTCCGGCGGCAGCGCGACGGCGGCGAAGCAGGCGGTCTCTGCGCCGGCTTGCATCAGGGCGTCACTGCAGCGTCTGCACATAGGCCGCGACGTCGCGCACCCGCTGCGCGTCCAACGGCGAAGGATAGAGCCTCGGCATCGTGGTGCCGGGCTTCACGGCCGCCGGATTCTCGATCCAGCGCACGGTCGCGTCGAAGTCGAGCCGCGCGGACAGTCCCTTCAGGCTCGGACCGATGCCGCCTTCCGCCTGCGCACCGTGGCAGGCCGCACACACCTTGCCGAAGGTCTCGCGGCCGGCCGCCGCATCGGGCGCGTGCGTCCGGGCGCTCGCGACCGGCGCCGCCGGCGGCGCCGGGGTCTTGCCGCCGAGCCCATAGAGCACGAGGCTGGGCTTGCCGACGACGCCGAAGGTCAGGCGCGACACGTTGCCGGAAGCGAAGGCGACGTACTGGCGATTGTCGCGCATATAGGTGATGACGCCGCCCGCATGCGCGCCGCCGGTGTCGGCGGAGTAGAGGCGCTTGCCCGTCTTGCTGTCGAGCGCGACGAAGTTGCCCGCGGTGTCGCCGGCGAAGACGAGGCCGCCCGAGGTCGGCGTGATGCCGGAAATCTGCGGCGCGGGCATCTCCGTTTTCCAGCGCACGGCGCCGGTGTCGCCGTCGACGGCGACGATCCAGCCGCGGCTCTGCTCGAGCTGCTGGTAGCTGCCGCCGAAATTGAAGATGCCGGGCTTGTACTCGAAGCTGTCGTCGCGCGTCAGCGTCGCGCACCAGTCGACGCTGCCGACGACGAGCGCATGGTTCGCGCGATCGTAGGCCGGGCCGTTCCATTCGACGCCGCCGAGGATGCCGGGGCACAGCTCGAGCGTCTTGCCGTCCGGCAGTGCGCGCGGTTCGGCGACGGTCGTCACCGGCGTCTTGAACACGCGGGCCTGGGTCTCGCGATTGACGCCGTACAGATAGCCGTCCTTGCCGCCGAACGCGACCATGCGCTCGCCCTTGCCGTCGAAGTACAGCGCCGGCGCCGCGCCGAGATCGAGATCTAGGCCGTCGTTGGACAGCAGCTGGTGATACCACTTGAGCCGGCCCGTCGCCGCGTCGAGCACGACGAGGCTGTTCGTGTACAGGTTCTCGCCGGGCCGGTGCTCGGGCAGGAAGTCCGGCGCCGGATTGCCGACCGGGATGAAGACCTCGCCGGCCGCCATGTCGAGCGTATAGGTCGTCCACGTGCCGCCGCCGCCGTAGCGCGCGCTGGGCGCGTTCTGCCAGGTCTCGGCGCCCGGCTCGCCGTCGCGCGGTATCGTGTTGAAGCGCCACACCTCGCGGCCGGTGGCGGCGTCGAAGGCCATCACGCGGCCGCGGATGCCCCAGTCGCCGCCGGCGGCGCCGAGGATCACGAGGCCCTGGAACACCTGCGGCGCGGCGGCGAAGAACTCGCCCTGCTGCGGATCGCCGATCTGGTATTGCCACAGCGTCTTGCCCGACTGCGCATCGATCGCGAGCAGGCGGCCGTCGACCGTGCCGCGGAACAGGCGGCCGCTCGCATAGGCCACGCCGCGGTTGACCTGCAGCGCGCTGCCGCCGTGCTCTTCGGTCTCGTAATGGTGGCGCCAGCGCAGCGCGCAGTTCGTCGCGTCGACGGCGAGCGTATCGGTCGCGGTCGTCACGTACAGCGTGCCGTCGATCTCGAGGATGCCGGAATGGAAGCTGCCGATCTCGTCGACGACGAGCCGGCAGATCTCGCCGAGCTGCGCGACGTTGCCGGTGTTGATCTGCCGCAGGTCCGCAAAACGCTGGCCGTTGACGTTGCCGTTGTAGCTCGACCACTGCGTGTTCGCCGGATCGGGCGGAGCGGGCTCGGCTGCATGCAGGACCAAAGCGGGCGACCACAGGACGAAGAGACTGAACAGACTGCGCTTCACCGATACCCCCCCGGATGTTCGACGAAACGCCAGTGTAACGCGCCCGGTGCCGTTGTCGCCCGGAACTTCGTAGCCCGGGTGGAGCGCGCAGCGCGTAACCCGGGAGCGGCCGTGTCGGAAAACTCGGATCCCGGATTCGCGCTCACACGCCGCGCGCGTGTGGACGGCGTCGAGCGGCGCAACGGCACGTCGGGCGAGCTCGTCGCCAGCGCGCGCAGGCATGTGCGACCCCGTCCGTATTGCAAGCATCGCCACGCCTCGCTAGCGTACTGCTCATGAAATGCTGTCTCGCAATCTCTTGAAGCGTTGTCGCTCGATTCGGAATGCACTTCGTCTTTGAAGTTTTTCATGCCGAACCGAACGATGGCACGACGCGGTAGGCCGCAGGAGCCTTGTCATGCGCACGCAGACCCCTAAGCAGGAAGCCCTGGATGCCATCGAGAATCTCCCGGACGACGTGCCCTTGGACGAGATCGTTTACCGGCTCTACGTGCTCAGCAAAGCCCAGCAGGGCCTGAAGGATATCGACGCCGGCCGCGTCGTCTCCACCGACGAACTCGCCCGCGAGATCGAAAGCTGGTGATCGCGTGCTCCGCTGGTCGCAGCGCGCTCGCGCGGATTTGAAGGCGATACACGACTACCTCGCCAAAGACTCGCCCACGCGCGCAAAGACAGTCGTGCGCGACATCATGGCCCGCGCCGCCACGCTGGCGGAAACGCCGCGCAGGGGACGGCGCGTGCCCGAACTCGATGACCCGATATTCGTGAAGTCGCTGCACACGGTTGGCGCGTGATCTATCAGATTCGCGACACCAGTGTCTTCGTCGTCACGATCGCCCATCGCCGTCGTGCTCCGACGCCGGAGCAACTGCACGACGAAGCGGGCGTATGGGATGCACACGGAGCGCAAAGGCCAAATCGATAATTCCGGTTTCGCCGGTATTCCTCTGCACGGCGTCGTTGAGGCAGGGCCGTTGGGCTGACGAAGGAAGCCCAGCAGAGGGTGGGCACTGCATGCCGCCATCTGCGTTCGTCCGAGAGCCGCTCAGCGGCATCGCCTCTTTCTTCCGGCGCTGAGGGCCCCACGTCGAGCTTCCTTCGTCAGCCCAAGCTACGAACCTCGAAGATCGTCCGCTTCAATCTTGCAGCTCGGCCGCGAGCCGCCGCAGCGTGCCGACGTCGATCTTGCCGAGCGCGGTGCGCGGCAGCGCATCGACCTCGACGATGTGCCGCGGGTGCTTGTAGCGCGCGAGCGCGGTGGCGAAGCTCGCCTGCAGCGCCGCGCGATCGAGACCGCCGTCGGCGGGCACGGCGAAGAGCACCGGCACCTGGCCCCAGCGCGCATCGGGGCGACCGACGACGGCGCAGTCGGCGAGCGTGCGTTCGCGCCGCGCGACGCGTTCGATCTCGGCCGGATAGACGTTCTCGCCGCCGGAGATGATCACGTTCTTGATCCGATCGCGGAACCAGTAGCGGCCCGCGGCATCGCGCGTCGCGATGTCGCCGCTGCGGAACCAGCCGCCGGCAAAAGTCTCGGCGCTCGCTCCTTCATCACGCCAGTAGCCGCTCGCGACCTGCGCGCCGCGCACCAGGATTTCGCCGGGCTCGTCGACGCCGACCTCGCGACCCTGCGCGTCGACGAGGCGGATCTCCGTCGCCGGCGCGGGACGGCCGATAGAGCCGACCGTCGCGTAGGCTTCGTCGATGCGCTGGTAGACGGCGATCGGCGCGGTCTCGGTCGCGCCGTAGACCTGGATCACGGGCACGCCGCGCGCGTGCACGGCGTCGATCAGCGCGACGGGCACGTCGGTCGAGCCCGTCGCGATCGTGCGCAGGGAAGCCAGCGGCGTCGTCGCCCACTGCGGATGCGCGAGCAGCGCCTGCAGGGTCGCCGGCACCTGCACCGTCAGGCTGGGGCGTGCCCGTGGGATTGCCGCAAGGGTCGCGTCGGCGTCGAAGCGGGGATGCAGCAGCACCGTCGCGCCCAGCGCGAGCGCCGGCAAGGTCTGGATGTTGAGGCCGCCGACGTGGAACAGCGGCAGGGTCGTCAGCACGAGGTCGCGCTCGCTCATCGCGTGCATCGCGTGGGAGTTGACCGCGTTCGCGGCAATCGCGCGCTGCGTCAGCACGCTGCCCTTGGCCCTGCCCGTCGTGCCCGAGGTGTAGACGAGCAGCAGCGGACGATCGGGCGCATCCTCGGGCAGATCCCGCGCCGGCGTGGCCGTCCGCCAGGCCGCCCGCAGATCGGGGAAGGGCGAATCCGGATCGCGCAGCGACAGCACGCGACCCTCGCACAGCTCGCGCATCGCATCCGTGTACAGCGGCGCGCAGTGGCGATCGACGACCAGCAGCGAGGGCGCGGCGTCGGCGAGCAGCTCCTCGAGCTCGCGCGACGTCAGGCGCCAGTTCAGCGGCACCAGCGTGCAGCCGGCGCGGGCGCAGGCGAGCACCGCGATCAGCTGCTCCGGCGTGTTGTGCGTGAGCCAGGCGATGCGCGCGCCGGCCGGCAGCGCCTGCGCGAGCCAGTGCGCGAGGCGCTCGACGTCCGCGGCGAGCGCGCGATAGTCGATGATCTCGTCCTCGTAGCGCAGCGCGACGGCAGTCGAGCGCGCGTGCGCGTCCGCCCAGCGCCCGACGGGCTGCTTCAGTCCGGCTCGCCCGGCAGATAAAGCGCTTCGCGGCCGAGACGCTCGAGACTGAGATCGGCGCTCCACGGCAGCATCAGCGAGCCGCAGCGGCTGTCGCGGTAG
>JBFWSI010000338.1:0-5011 GCA_050248455.1 Gammaproteobacteria bacterium
ATCGCGGATCTCGAGGCACGCTGCGAGGCACTCAATCTGCTCGATCTCGAAAGCGTCGGCGACGCGCCGGCACGCATCGTCGTCACGAGCCACGAGGCGGCGAAGCAGGCGACACCGCGCGAAACCCTGTTCTTCAAGAAGCGTGGCGTCTCGCAGGGCAATCCGACGCCGAAGCTGCCCACCTTCCCGGTGCACTGCCTGGTCGAGGGCTACGTCACGCCCCACGTGCAGTTCTCGATGCGGCTGCCGCCACCGGAGCAGTGGAACGGCAACTTCATGCTGGCGGCCTGCGACGCCTGGTGCGGGCGCGTGCATACCGACATCACGGTGCCGGGGCTGTACCACGGCTACGCCACGATCACGAACAACGGCGGGCACTACAGCCGCGCGCCGTTCGACGGCATCTGGGCACACAAGGACATCACCGCGCGGATCAATTTTGCCCATCTCGCGAACCACACGAGCGCGCAGATCGGCAAGGCGATCGCCGAGGCCTACTACGGCAAGGCGCCGCGCTATTCCTACATCACCGGCTTCTCGAAGGGCGGCAACGCCGGGCTGATGGCCGCGCAGCGATACCCGGAGGACTTCGACGGCGTGTTCGTCAAGGCACCGGTCATCGACTACAACGTCAAGAACGCCGTGCACCTGCCGTGGATCGCGAAGGCGGTCTATCCGGAGAACGACCATGCTCCGGTGCTGTACAGCGACAAGGTACCGCTGCTCGAGGCAGCCGTCAGGCAGGCCTGCGACGCACTCGACGGCCTCGAGGACGGGATCATCGACGATCCGCGCAAGTGCAGTTTCGACGCCGGCACGCTGCTGTGCAAGGCCGGCCAGTCGGAGGCCGCCAACGAATGCCTGTCGGCGGCCCAGGTCGAGGCGGTGCGCAAGATGCACGCGAAGCCCTATGGCGCCGACGGCAAGCCCTATTACCATTACTCGATACACTTCGGCAGCGAAGGCGACTGGGCGCGCTCGTTCCTGCCGGTGCGCGGCAGCGACGAGATCCCGTTCTCGATGACCGGCGCGACGTCCGGCCTGCGCTACATGGTCATGGACGACAATCCGGGCCCGGGCTACGACTGGCGCAGCTTCTACTACCCGCGCGATCGCAGGAAGCTCACGAAGATGAACGCGATCATGGACCCGGACAGCGTCGACCTGACCGCGTTCAGGAAGCGCGGCGGCAAGCTGATCATCGTCCACGGCTGGGCCGACCCGCTCGTCTCGGCCGAAGTCACGATCGACTGGTTCGAGAAGATGCAGAAGTTCATGGGTGGCCCGGAGGCCACGGCCGGATTCGCCCAGCTGTATGCGGTGCCCGGCCTCTATCACGGCGAGGGCGGCCCCGGCCCCTACGTCTACGACGCGCAGACGGCGCTCGTGAACTGGGTGGAGCGCGGCATCGCACCGGATCACCTGCTGCTCGCGGACGAAGCCGATCGCCAGCCGGTCGTGCGCGAGCGCCCCGTCTTTCCGTACCCCGACATCTCGCGGTACAAGGGCAGCGGCGATCCCGCCGCCGCCACGAGTTATGAGCGCGTGACGCCATGAACGCCGGCCCTCTCGCATTGCTCGCGCTGCTCGTCGCGACCGGTGCTGTCGCGCAGGACGGCACACCGGCCGCCGACGCCACGCCCGGCGTCGACGGCACGGAACTGCGGGATATCCTGGCTCCCGCCGGCGACGTGGTCGCGCGTGTGGGCCGCGAATTCGCGGCGTTCGATGCGGACTATTCGGGCGAGCTCGAATCGCGCGAGTTCGTCAAATGGATCACGCAGCTCAAACTGACCCAGCTGACCGCTTCCGGCGCGGAGCCGGACGAGAACGCCGCGCGCGCCTGGACCGCGACCGCGTTCACCGTGGCGGATGCGGACGGCAGCGGCGGTGTGAGCCCGCCCGAGCTGATCAGCTTCCTGGGCGGTTGACCGGCGCGGTCAGCGCGAAGCGGACCGCGCGGGCGAGCGATGCGGCGATCACCGATACATGGTGCTCGCCTTCGATGACATGCAGCTGCACGGCATCGCCGCGCACGCCGGCGAGACGCTGCTGCAGCTCGCGTGCCCGATCGACCATGCGGCCGTGGGCGACCAGCCAGGCGTCACGCGCCGGCGTACTGCGCACCGCGGGATCGCACTCGCCGACCGTCTGCTCGCAGCCGCCTACCGTGATGAGCAGTCGTGCGGGGTCCGGCTCCCGCGCGAAGCGTTGCAGCGATGCGGCCTCCTCCTGCCGCATGTGGCCGTCAGCGAACCACAGCGACGGGCTCATCGCCACGTAGAACCGGAACGCGTCCGGGCGCGTAAAGAACGTATGCAGGGTGAAGAGCCCGCCGAAGGAGTGGCCGACCAGGGCCTCGCGTTCGCGATCGACCGGATACCGCGCCGCCACCGCGGGCTTCACCACGGCCTGCAGGAAATCGAGGAAAGCGTCCGCGCCGCCGATACCCGTGATCTTGCCGCCGGGTCCGTCGATGCCCGACTCCCCGGGCACGGCAGGCGTGAGATCGTATTTGCGGCGCTGGTCGTTCCAGGGCGCTTCGCCGGGATAGCCGATGGCCACGACGATGGCCGCAATCCCGTAGCCCGCCGCGGCCTCGCGGCGCAGTTCGTCGCGCACGGCGCCAAACACGCCGTTGCCGTCGAGCACATAGATCACCGGATAGCCCGCCCCAGGCGCGACGGCCTGCGGCGCGGCGAGCATGACGCGGTATTCGCGCTGGCCGTCCTGCGAGCGCAGCAGCAGATCATGGGTGTCCGGCAACACGACACCTGCCTGCGCTGTGACCGCCTCCTGCGCCGGGGCACGGGTGCCGCCGATCCCGGCCATGGCCGCGAGGGACAGCACTGCGACCTGAGTGAAGCGCATGGAGCGAACGCCTATGCCAGGCGCGCGGCCCGGGTCTGCCGCGCCTTCAGGTTGAGTGCGACGTCCTCGATCATGTCTTCCTGGCCGCCGACCGTCTTCATGTGCCCGAGTTCGACGAGGATGTCCGCGGAGCGCACCCCGTGCCGCTCGGCCGCGCGCTGCGCGTGCAGCAGGAAAGAGGAATAGACGCCGGCGAAGCCGAGAATCAGCGAATCGCGATCGATGCGTATCGGCCGGTTCATCAGCGGCACGACGAGATCCTCGGCGACGTCCATCAATTTGAACAGGTCGACGCCCGTCTCGACGCCCATGCGCTCGAGCACGGCGGCGAAGACGTCGAGCGGCGTGTTGCCGGCGCCCGCGCCGAGTCCCGCCACCGATCCGTCGATGCGCGCCGCACCAGCCTCGATCGCCGCCAGTGAGTTCGCGACGCCCATCGCCATGTTGTGGTGGCCATGGAAGCCGACTTCCGTCTCGGGCTTCAGGCCCTCACGCAATGCGCGCACGCGCGCACTGACATCGTCCGGGAGCATGTAGCCCGCCGAGTCCGTGCAGTAGACGGTATTGGCGCCGTAGCTTTCCATCAGCCGCGCCTGTTCCAGCAGGCCGGCCGGATCCTGCATGTGTGCCATCATCAGGAAACCGACCGTGTCGAGGCCAAGCTTGCGCGACAGCGCGATGTGCTGCTCGGACACGTCCGCCTCGGTGCAATGCGTGGCGACGCGGATGCTCGCGACGCCGCAGTCACGGGCCATCCGCAGGTGATCGACGGTGCCGATGCCTGGCAGCAGCAGCGCGGACACCTTCGCCTGCTTCAGCTTCGGGATCACCGCGCGCAGGTAGTCCTCGTCGCTGTGCGCCGCGAAGCCGTAGTTCACCGAATCCCCGCCGAGACCGTCGCCATGCGTGATCTCGATCAGCGGTACGCCCGCCGCGTCGAGCCCGGTGGCCACGGCCACCATCTGTTCGATCGAGAACTGGTGGTCCTTCGCGTGCATGCCGTCGCGCAGGCACATGTCGTGCAGAATGACCCGCTTGCCACGTAAATCCATTGAGCGCTCCCCTGCGGCCTGCCGTCAGGCGGCCGTGGCGCGGGGCTTGAACTGGCCCCGCACAATTTCGTCGGCGATCATCTCCGCGGTGCGCAGCCCGGCCGACGTCATGATGTCGAGATTGCCGGCGTAACGCGGCAGGTAGTCGCCGAGCCCTTCCACCTCGAGCCAGACCGACACGCGCCGGCCGTCGAAAACGGGGCCGTTCTTCAGCCGGTAACCGGGCACGTATTTCTGCACCTCGGCCACCATCGCACGGACCGACGCCTCGATCTGCGCGCGTTGCGGCTCGTCCTCGGTCAGGCAGTGCACGGTATCGCGCATGATCAGCGGTGGCTCGGCCGGATTCAGGATGATGATCGCCTTGCCGCGCTTCGCGCCGCCGACCTTCTCGATGCCGCTCGCGGTCGTGCGCGTGAATTCGTCGATGTTGCGGCGCGTGCCGGGCCCGGCCGACTTCGACGCCACGGTCGCGACGATCTCGCCGTAGGCGACCGGCTGCACACGGCTGACGGCCGCCACGATCGGGATCGTCGCCTGCCCGCCGCAGCTGACCATGTTCACGTTCATCGCCTGGCGCTGCGCGTGCTCGGCGAGATTGACCGGCGGCACGCAGTAGGGGCCGATCGCGGCCGGCGTCAGGTCGACGACGACGACGCCGTGCTGCTGGAGCTTGCGGTTGTTCTCCGCGTGCGCGTAGGCCGAGGTCGCATCGAAGGCGATGCGGATGCCGTCGGCCTCGATGTGCGGCAGCAGGCCGTCGACACCTTCGGCGGTCGTCCTGACGCCACTGTCCCGCGCGCGCGCGAGACCCTCGGACTGCGGATCGATACCGACCATCCACGCGGGCCGGATCGCGGTGCTGCGCAGCGCCTTGACCAGAAGGTCGGTACCGATGTTTCCGGATCCGATGATGGCTGCGTTCACTGGCATGGGCTTCTCCGGCAGATCGACGTCATCGAGAATAACCGATGCCCGGCTAAATTTCGATATTTTTGCCGACTGCAAACCAAATCCGGCCACGCCTCGGCTTGACTTGATTGAAAGTTTCGAAATAAATTGGGAGCGATCCGGCTCACCGGACGCTA
>JBFWSI010000339.1:0-5009 GCA_050248455.1 Gammaproteobacteria bacterium
AATCGCGGCTGGAACGTGTGCGTGTTCGGCGACTACGACGAAGCGCTCGCCTGGCTCGCCGGCCAGGTGAAACGGGGGGCCGTCGGCAACGCCTGAGCGGCGCCTCGTCCCGGCGCCATAGTCGTCCCGTCGCGGCCGGGCGGGAGCGCGCCGATGGGACGGCCGCCGCCGCTGTGCTAGCGTGCCGGCACCCCAGCTGGAAGTTCAGGAGTGCCGTCATGCCCCAGACTTCTCCCGGCGCGGCGATCAGCCGCCACCATCACATCACGCTCTGTACCGGCGATGCGCAGGAAGACTACGACTTCCACACCAAGCTGCTCGGCTACAAGTGTGTGAAGAAGACCTTGCTGTACGACGGCCAGGTGCCGATCTATCACCTCTACTACGGCAACGATCGCGGCGAGGAAAGCTCGCTGGTGACGAGCTTTCCGATGGGGCACACGGGCTTGAGGGCGCGGCCGGGATCGGGCCAGATCTCGCGCCTGCTGCTGTCCGCGCCGCCGGGCTCGCTGGCGTACTGGCAACAGCGGCTGCAGCAGCACGGCATCGAAGTCCGGACGATGGAGCGTTACGGCGAGCGCTGCCTCGACTTCCGCCATCCCTGCGGCATCGAGTACTCGATCGTCGAGGTCGCGAACGACGCGCGGACGCCGCACACGAAAGGGCCCGTGCCCGCCGAGTCGATGTTGCGCGGCACGCATTCGATTGCGGTCAGCGTGCGCGATCTCGAAGGCATGGAAGAGTTCATGCAGCTCGGCTGGGGTGGTCGCGAGCTGGCGCGCGACGGCGCGCAGGCGCGCTATGCGGTCGGCGCCGGCGGCAGCGGCGCGCTCGTCGACTTCGTCGCCGAACCCGAGCGCAAGCAGGGCAGCTGGACGCTCGCCGGCGGCGCGATCCACCACATGGCCTTCCAGGTCGCGACGCACGAGGAGCAGACCGCGATCAAGCTCGGCCTCGAAGGGCTCGGTTACACCGACACCTCGGACGTCAAGGATCGCGGCTACTTCGATTCGATCTACGTGCGCACGCCGGGCGGTGCGTTGTTCGAGGCGACGGTCTCGCACCGGCCCTCGTTCACCTGCGACGAGCCGCTCGAGCGCCTGGGCACGGACGTGATGGTATCGCCGCAGTTCAGGAGCACGCGCGACGAGCTGGTCGCGCAGCTGGGGATGCTGCGCGACTGATGCGGATCTGGGTCGATGCCGACGCCTGTCCCGTCGTCGTCAAGGAGATGCTCTACCGGGCGGCGGAGCGCGTCGGCGTCGAGCTGGTGCTGGTCGCGAACAAGCTGCTGAAGGTGCCTGGCTCACGCTTCATCCGCAGCCTGCGCGTGCCTGCCGGTTTCGACGTCGCCGATCGCTACATCGCGGACGCGAGCGAAGCCGGCGATCTCGTCGTCACTGCCGACATCCCGCTCGCCGCGGCGGTGGTCAAGAAGGGCGGCCTCGCGCTCAACCCGCGCGGCGAGCTCTACACCGTCGACAACATCGGCGAGCACCTGAGCCGCCGCGATCTGATGGACGAGCTGCGCGGCCTCGGCCTCGCCGGCGGCGGCCCGCCGCCCTTCGGCGACGCCGACAAGCGCGCCTTCGCCGGCAAGCTCGACACCGTGCTCACGCGAGCCCTGCGCGGCGATCGCGCGTAGCGCTGAATGAATCTAGCCACGGAGGGCACGGAGGAAGAAAGGGATTGTTCGGAGCGCCTCTACGGCGTCGGCACCCGATGTTGGGCTTCCTTCGTCAGCCCAGCCTGCAGTCTGTTCATGCGCTGAATGAATCTATATAGCTGAGCGTAAATCCATTCCACTGGCGTTTCGATAGCGTATGCCCGTGTAGCAACCTCCCACGTCATGCCCGCGCAGGCGGGCATCCACGCACTCCCCCGGCGTCCGGCGCGGAAAAAGAAGAATCGCCCGACGGAGACCTCGTTCTCAGGCGTGGATTCCCGCTGGCGCGGGAATGACGGTACACAACACGCGGTGGAGCGTATTTGCGCTCAGCTATATAGCCACGGAGGGCACGGAGAAGAGTATTGATTGGATGTGCGCCTCCGTGGCGCCGTCTCGACTGCCGGCATCCGCGTGACGGAGGCTCCCATCAATCCCTTTCTTCCTCCGTGCCCTCCGTGGCTGGATAAAAACTGCATTTCGGACGCCACCGAGCTTCGATGCGGCGAGCGGTGGTCCGCGGCTAGTGGCGCGCCGGTCGCCGCAGCGCCATGACGACCGGCAGCAGCAGGACGAAACTGATCGCGATCGCGAAGTAGAGATCGTTGAAGGCCTGCATCTGCGCCTGGCGCAGCAGCTCGTGGGCGACGATCGCGGGGGTCGTCGCGGCATCGGGATCGAGGCCCGCGCGAGCCAGCCAGTCCCACCAGTTCGGGTTCACGTCGCTGACGTGGCGGCCGAGCAGGTTCCAGTGCACCTGCTCCTGGCGCACGAACACCGTGCCGGCCAGCGCCACGCCGATCGCGCCGCCCAGCGTGCGCGTGACGCTGTAGAGGCCGGCCGCTTCGTCCGCGCGCTCGCGCGGGATGCTCTCGAAGGTCACGACCGAGATCTGGCCGAAGATCATCGCCATGCCGACGCCCTGGATCATGCCCGGCCAGATCAGGCCCCAGGGATCGACCGCCAGCGTGAAGCGCGACATGTACCAGCACGCGAGCGTCGTGCATGCCAGTCCCATCGCGATGATCTTGCGCGCATCGACGCGATGCACGATGTAGGAACCGATGACGAGCATCAGCACCGCGCTGACCGCGCCGCGCGGCAGGAAGATGAGCCCGGCGGTGTCGGCCGGGTAGCCGAGCAGGCGCTGCGTCAGCAGCGGCAGGATCAGAATCGTCGCGTACATCGACATGCAGTAGCCCGCGATCAGCACGCAGCCGAGGGTGTAGTTGCGATTGCGGAAGAGACGCAGGTCGACGATGTTGTGCGGCACGATCAGCCCACGCACGACGAACAGCACGCCGCTGATCGCGCCCGTCAGCGCGAGCCCCATGTTCAGCGGCGAGTCGAACCACTCGCGATGGTGGCCGAGGTCGAGCATCGCCTGCATCGAGCCGAGCGCGAGCGACATCAGCACCAGGCCCGTCCAGTCGGTCGCACGCGGTGCACCGCGCGGCGTGGCCGGGATCTGCCCCAGCGCGAGCAGCAGGGCGACGAGACCGATCGGCACGTTCAGATAGAATACCCAGCGCCAGACGTGGTGCTCGGTGATGTAGCCGCCGATCGTCGGCCCGACGATCGGCGCGACCATGATCGCCACGCTCCAGAGTGCCATCGCCTTGCCGTGCTTCTCTTTCGGGAAGGCGTCGAGCAGCACCGTCTGCGACAGCGGGATCAGCACCGCGCCGAAGGCGCCCTGCATCAGCCGGAACACCACCATCGACTCGAGATTCCACGCCGCGCCGCACAGCCCGGAGGCGACGACGAAGCCGGAGATCGCGGTCAACAGCACGGCGCGGCGGCCGAAGCGCGTCGAGAAATACCCCGTCAACGGCATCACCACCGCGGTCGAGATCATGTAGGAGGTGATCGTCCAGGTGATCTGATCGGGCGTCGCGCCGAAGGTGCCGATCATGTGCGGCAGCGAGACGTTGACGACCGAGACGTCGAGCACCTCGAGCAGCGCCGTGAGCATCACGGCGATGACGACCGCGAGGTTCGGTGCCGGCTGGCTCACGGGCCGGCCGTGGTCGCGGCCGCGTCGAGCGCAGTCGTGTCGACCTCGACCGTGGCGCTGGAGCCCACCCGCAGCGGCGTCCCCGGATCGCCGGGCAGCGCGTCCAGCGCGATGCGCACCGGAAAGCGCTGCGTGACCTTGACCCAGTTGCCGGTCGCGTTCTCCGGCGGCAGCAGCGAGAAAGTCGCGCCGGAGCCGGCGCTGACGCTGGTGACGCGACCCTTCAGCACCATGTCCGGATACATGTCGAGCTCGATGCGCACGGGCTGGCCGACGCGGATGCGCGTCAGATCGGTCTCGCGGAAGTTCGCTTCGACCCACCACTCGCCGGCCTCGACCAGCGCGAACATCGTCTGCCCCGCGTGCACCATCGTGCCCTTGCGCAAGCTGTGCTCGGTGACCCAGCCGTCGGCGGTGGCAGTGACGTGCGTGAACGACAGATTCAATTCGGCCTGCTGCACCTCGGCGGCGGCCCGGCGCAGGCGCGCGTTGCGCGGGCCGCTGTCGCCCAGCGCCTCGCGCGCGCGTTCGAGCTCGGCGACGGCAGAGGCCACCTGCGCACGCGCCTCGTTGTACGCGGCGAGCGCATCGTCGAGCGCCTGCTCGGGCGCGAGTCGCTGGCGCGCCAGCGCCTGCAGCCGCGTCAGCGTGCGGCGCGCATTGTCGGCGGTGACCTGGCGTTCGCGCAGCGCCGCGCTGGCGGCCCGCACTTCGGCGCCGCCGGCGCCGGTATCGAGCGCGGCGACGTCGAGCTTCGCACGCGCCTCGGCGAGCCTCGCCTCGAACATCCTGGGCCCCTGGTCGAACAGCGGCTCGCCGGCGCGCACGAACTGGTTGTCGACGACATGGATGGTCTTGGCCGGGGCCGTGACGCGCGAGGACACGCGCACGATGTGGGCCTGGACATAGGCATCGTCGGTGCTGGGATGGAGGGTGCGGAACTGCCAGTAGCGGACGAAGCCGACTGCCGTGCCGGCGATCAGCAGGACGGCGAGCAGCCAGCGCAGAACTTTCAAGCAAACACCCTCATTCGGATGGGACGGACACGGCCGTCGCGTTCCGACGACGAGCGCGCATGGTACACGCCGGGCCGACGCGCGGGGAGGCGCGAGACTGGAGAGGCCGCCGTCGTTCGCGCCATAATGCGCGCGGCCGCGCAGGTCCGCGCGTCGCGAGGCACGCCGGCCGAGTTCACACAAATCAAAGGGGGCACGATGAAGCGTCTGATGATGGCCCTGGCCGGCTGCGCGATGGCCGCGCTGCTGGGCCCGGTGCAGGCGGAATCGCCTGCGGGCATGCAGCTGTATCTGTTCAGTTCGGGCACGA
>JBFWSI010000340.1:0-5005 GCA_050248455.1 Gammaproteobacteria bacterium
TCTCGTCGGCCGGCATGGGCTGGTTCGGGGCGATCAGCCGCGTCGCCTCCGCTTCGCAGTGATTGAACCAGCCGAAGAGGATCTCGACGTTCGCCTGCTCGAAGTTGTAGGTCGACATCTCGACCTCGTTCTGGTGGTAGACGTCGCCGTAGGTGACCGTGCGGCCGTCGTGACGCGCCCAGGTGAGGTCGTAGACCGAGTCGACGCCCTGCAGGTACATCGCGATGCGCTCGAGGCCGTAGGTGATCTCGCCGGCGACGGGGCGGCAGTCGAGGCCGCCGACCTGCTGGAAGTAGGTGAACTGCGTGATCTCCATGCCGTTCAACCACACCTCCCAGCCCAGTCCCCAGGCGCCCAGTGTCGGCGATTCCCAGTTGTCCTCGACGAAGCGGATGTCGTGGACGCGCGGGTCGACGCCGAGCATCTCGAGCGACTGCAGGTACAGCGCCTGCAGGTCCGGCGGCGAGGGCTTGAGGATGACCTGGAATTGATAGTAGTGCTGCAGCCGGTTCGGGTTCTCGCCGTAGCGGCCGTCGGTCGGGCGTCGCGACGGCTGCACATAGGCCGCCCGCCAGGGCTCGGGACCGATCGCGCGCAGGAAGGTCGCCGGGTGGAAAGTGCCCGCGCCCATCTCCATGTCGTAGGGCTGCGCAATGACGCAGCCGCGTTCGCCCCAGAAGGTCTGCAAGCGGAATATCAGCTCCTGGAAGCTGCCAGGAGAGGCCGTGTTTTCAGTCATTTGGAATCTTGTGGCTGAGGCGGGCGACGCTGCCGCTCGCGGCGCGCCAGTATAGCCGCAGGCCCTCGGCGCTGCCTATGTCGCGGGCCGTCGCCATGCTGCTCAAGTCACCCCTGCCGCAGGCCGATACGCGCTTCAATCCAGCGTGGAGCCCGACGCGTGAAAATCGACCTGCAATTGCCCGAAGCCGCCGGCTGGCGCGGACTGCTCACCCAGGCCCAGCAGAACGCGCGCCGCTTTCTGCCCGAGATGGTCGAGGAGTACGTGGTCTGCCTGCTCTATCGCATGCTCGGCAGTGCAGACGGTAGCCGCCAGCTCTCGGCGCGCTTTGCACGCCAGCTGCTCGCCGCGAACGATGCGCAGGCCCGCAACCTCGCCGCAGTCGGCGACCAGTGTCTGCTGTTCTCGGGCCTGTTCCCGGACCACGCGATCCGCCAGAAGATCCCGCTGTCCTATTTCGTGCACGTCGGCGCCCATGCCTACCGCGAGTATGCGGCGACCCAGCGCGGTGAGGAGCGCGCGATCTACCAGGCGATGGCGGAGCATTTCGTCACGACGCTCGACGTGCTGCTCGGTATCCGTGAATTGAACGAAGGACGGCCGTGCATCGACGGCCTCAATGCGTTCCAGCTGTGGAGCGAGGCGGGCAGCAGCCACGGCTGGCACACGCTGCGGCAGATGACGAGCTCACTGCCGGCGGGAATGAACCTCGTCAAGCACTGAACCCTCAGGGAAGCTCTGAGCAAGTCCATCCTGGACTCGTTCAGAGTCGGCGAGTCCGGGGGCAAGCCCGGATTCACCTCGGGCTCAGGGCGCCTCCTTGCCCATCCGCTCGATCGGCTCCGGCGTCGGTGTCGGCGGCGCCTTGGTCTTGATCAGGTCTTCCATCTTCTTGTCGATGATGCGGACCTTGTAGTCGGCGAGCGCATACACCCACGGCGCCGTCTTCTTCTTCAGCGTCTCGATTTCGGCCTGGACCTCGCTCGCCGGTTTGACGGTCGGCGCGGGCGCCGTCGCCGGCGATGCGGGCGAAGCTTCTTCCGGCGGCGTGGCCGCCGGCGCCTCGGGCGCGGCATGGACGAGATCGGAATTGAACGCAAAGTCGAACTTCACGAAGTTCTCCCCCTTCACGTCGTACTGTTCCAGCGTCGCGACCAGGCCGTCGAAGGTCTGCACCTCGACGATCGTGCGCGGCACGAGCCCATCGATGCGGCCCGCCGCGGCGACGTCGTCGAAGCGCACGTCGAGCAGCAGGCCGCCGATGCTCGAGATCACGGCCGAGGAGCGCGCCTCGTAGCCTTCGGGCGCGTCGTGCAGCGTGAAGAGCTGCTGCTTCGGATCGGCCTTGGTGACGACGACGGGCTGTTGCTGGGGGTGCGTGATCGTCACGCGGCGCACGCGCTCGACCGGCAGATCGAGCACCTGCGTGTCCATCCAGTCGTTGCGCTTCGTCGCCAGCGTGAACTCGCCCTCGACCAGCCAGGCCGTCGGCTCGCCGGCCTTGCGCACGTAGTGGCCGGGGCTCTCGAGGCCCTTCGCTTGGCGCGCCTTGCCGACGATCAGATCGGCGAGCGCGCCGTCGCCCTCGCCCCGCACGATGACGCGCCGGGTCTCGCTGCCGGCCGCCGCCTCGTCCGTCACGCCGAGCTCGGCGTAGTTCTCGGGCTTCGAAGTCTTGCGTTCGCGGATGCGCAGGTCCGCGAGCTGGACCAGGACGGCCTTCGCCATCTCACCGCGCACGGGATAGCCGTCGCGCTCGACCAGCGTCCACTGCCCGGCGTCGCGCTTCAGCGTGAAAGCGTCGCCGGCGTCCTTGATCTCGATGCTGCGCGAGTCGTTGAGACGGTCGAGCAGGCCCGGATACAGCAGCGCGTTCTCGACTGCCGTCGACGGCGCTTTTTCGCGCGTCACGTAGTAGGCGCCGATGGCGATCAGCGCGGCGGCGACGAGGACGAGAGCTTTGTTCGCTTGCATGGCGATGTCCGGTAGCGAAGACGTCGTTAAGGGTGGCGGCGCTGCCGCAGCGTGCCGACGACGACTGCGACGACGGCGAGCAGCAGCGGGATGAGCCCGATGTTGACGAGCTTCAGGCGATCGCCCAGCGCCTCGATGTTCCTGCCGAGCTCGTGCTGAACCGCGCGCAGTTCCTTGCGCGTCTTCAGTTGCTCGTTGCGGAACAACTCGATTTCCTTGCGCTGCTCGGCGCTCAGGATCGCGGTCTCGCCGTCCCCGCCCTTGCCCTGCTGCAGCTCGCGCAGCTTGTTCTCGGTCTCGCCGAGCTTGGCGCGCAGCGCCTGCTCGCGATCGCGGAACTGCGCCTCGGCCTGGCGCTTGATGTCCTCGACGCGCTCGAAGGGCCGCGCATACTCGCCGCGGCTGCGCAGACTGATCAGATCGTCGTTGCCGCCGAGGTTGTCGACCGCGTTGACGAGGAAGTCGCCGTTGTTCGCGAACGGGTTCGGCACCTGCATGCCGAGGAAGCGCTCGATGCGCACCCAGAAGCGATCGGCGAGCACGTCGGTGTCGGCGACGACGATCACGTGGATGCCGTCCTTCGCTTCCTTGAGCTGCTGCGGATCGCCGGGGCCGCGCTTCTCGCGCTCGTCCAGCGGCGGGCCGTCGGGATAGGCCGTCTTCGCCGGGCCGGTGATCCGCGCCGCGATCGTCAGCGCCGCATCGCCCGGCTTGAAGCTCTCGCGCAGGCCGTTGGGATCGCGCACGAAGAAGATCGCGTCGCGCTCGAGGAGGCCGGCGCTCGGGCCGGACTGCAGCAACGGTGTCAGCTTCGTCGTCGCCTCTTTCAGTGTCGTGATGCTGCCGGCGGTACCGACGTTGATGCCCTGCAGCTTGCCGGTGATGAAGTCGTCGCGATTGAGGCGACCTTCATGCAATTGCAGCCACGGCAGGTATTCGACTTCCTGCGGGCCGCGCGGGCCGTCGAAGCTGACGCGCACCGCGTCCTGCGGATCGGCGACGACCTTGTCGGTCGCGACCGCGATGCCCCAGGCCTTGAACAGCGGCTCCAGCGAGGAGTCGACTTTCGGCATCACCATCGGGTTGCTCGGGTCGCGCTCGGGACGGTCCTCCTCGGCCAGCGGGTCGACGAACACCATCGCCTTGCCGCCGCGCATCACGAACTGATCGATCGCGTAGAGCGTCTTCGGCGGCAGATCCTTCGGGTGGATGACGAGCAGGGTGTCGATCTCGGGATCGATCTTCGTCGTCGTGCGCTCGAGATCGCGCACGTCGAACAGCTCCTTCAGCTGCGCGATGCTCGCCCAGGGCGGCGTCGGCGGCGCATCCGGGCCCTGCGGCGGCCCGCCGTTGACGGCGAGGTCGCTGAGCAGGCCGATCACGCGCTTCTGCGGGTTCGCGAGCGTGTAGACGAGCTTGCTGATCTCGTACTCGAGCGCGTCCTCGCGGTCCGGGTTCAGGAAGGGAATCGGCACCTCGTCGTCCATCGCATTGGTGCCGACCAGGCCGAGATAGCCCATGTCGCCCGTCGCGTTCATCGGCAGCTGCTCGATGCCATAGCCGACCGCCTGATCCTCGGCTTCCGAGAACGGCTCGGGCTCGATCACCTCGAGCTCGAGCTTGCCGCCGGACTCCGCGACGTATTCCTCGAGCAGATCGCGCACGCGCTTGCCGTAGTTCAGGTACTGCGGCACGGTCTCGAACTGCTTCGCCGAGAAATAGAAGCGCAGGGTCACGGGCTCGTCGAGCTGCGCGAGCACGTTGCGCGTGCCCTCCGACAGCGTGTAGAGCCGGCTCTCGGTGACGTCGAGCCGGCTCGCAGTCAGCGTTTCGTTGCTGATGATGTTGACGCCGAGGAACAGCACCAGCGCGATGGCGATGCTGCCCAGGGTCTGCGACTTGGTCTGCATGACGCTGCCCTCCCGCTCAGCTGCTCTTCTTCGCGTCGATCGCGAGCATGTTGGCGTAGAGCCAGAACGCGATCAGGGTGGCGAAGTAGATGAGGTCGCGGAGATCGATGACGCCCTTCTGGATCGACGTGAAGTGCGTCAGGAAGCTGAACGAGCCGATGACGTCGACGATCGCCTGCGGCGCCCAGCCGCGGAAGAAATCGAGCACCAGCGGGAAGCCGCTCAGGTTGAACGCGAAGCAGATCACGAAGCTGACGACGAAGGCGATCACCTGGTTCTTCGTCAGCGCCGAGATGCAGGCCCCGATCGCGAGGAAACCGCCTGCCATCAGCAGGCTGCCGAGATAGCCCGCGGCGATCACGGTGTTGTCCGGATCGCCGAG
>JBFWSI010000341.1:0-4965 GCA_050248455.1 Gammaproteobacteria bacterium
GCATTCAGCTTGCCCGAACCGTGGCGGGCATGACACGCATCGTCGACGGGCTGCTGGCGCTGGCCCGCTACGAGGCGGGCATCGATAAACCGGCAATCGAACCGCTCGATCTGGTCGCAGTGGTCCGCGCGCAGGTGCAGGCTCAGCACGCGGACGCCACGCGACGCGGCCTGACTTTCGACGTGGTGCTGACGGCAGAACTGTGGGTCATGGGCGACGAGCTGCTCATCGAGCGCATCGTGTCGAATCTGCTGCGCAATGCGGTGTTGCACGCACCCGAGGGCGATCGCATCGGCGTCCACAGTGTGGCGGGCGCGGCGGGGCTATCGCTCTGCTTCGAGAATGCAGCGCCGACCCTCACCGTCGCCGACATTCCCCGCCTCGGTGAACGGCATTTTCGCGCCGGCGAAGCCTCCGCCAGCGGAGGGCATGCCGGTCTCGGGCTTGCGCTGTGCACGGCGCTCGCCGAGCAGCTCGACCTCGCACTCGCCTATGCGCTCATCGACGGGCGTCTGACCGTCGAACTCACCGGGCTGCGCGCGCTCGACGCAGCACTCTGATCCCGCCTGGGCTTAAGCGGGAGCAAAGCTTCGGGCCTTACCCTCTGATCGGCGTCTTCATCCGGCACGCGTCTCATGCAGCATTCCTCCCGTTCATCGATCACCCGCCGTCGCCTGCTTTGCGCGCTTGCCGTTGGCCTTGGTCCTGTGTGGGGCATCACCGGCAGCCAGGCTGCAATTGCGGCTGACACCGAGATCGTCGCGCTTACCCCGGCGCAGCGGCAAGCACTCGCCATCGAAGTAACGCCGGCTGCGCCGGCCGCCAGCATCGCGATCGAAAAGCTCCTCGGCAGCGTGACGCTGCCGCTTGCGGGCACCACCGTGATCGCGAGTCCCTATGCCGGACGCATAGCGCGTCTCCGCATCGACGAAGGCGAGCGCGTGACGCAGGGTCAGTTGCTCGCAATGGTCGACAGCCGGGACTTCGCAGACGAGCGGGCGCGCCTGGCTGAATTCGACAGTCGCGCGCACGTCGCACATCAACAGGCGGCGCGCGACCGGCTGCTGGTACAGGAAGGCATCCTGGCGCGCGCACGGGCGATGGAGAGCGCAGCGACGGCGCAACAGCTGGACGCGATACGTCGGGCACTCGCCGCGAACCTCGGTGCCGTGACGGCAGCCGGTGCCGACGGCACTTTCGCGAGCTTCGAGCTGCGCGCACCGCACGATGGCATCGTCGTGAAACGACACGTGCTCACGGGCGAGCGCATCGGCGCGCTGGCGCCGGTCTTCGTGCTCGCGACGAGCACGGCGTGGCGAATCGAGGTCCACGTGCCGGTCGCGCTGATACCGCGGCTGGATGACGCGGCGCGCCTGCGGATCGGCGCCCTCGAGGTGCCCATCACCGGCCGCGGACTGGCGCTCGACGAACAAACGCAGACCGTCATCGTGCGCGGCGTGTTGCCGCCGAATTCAGGCTACGTGCCGGGTCAGCAGGTGATCGCGAGCCTGCATCTGCCGGCGCCGCCCGGCGCCGTTCAGATTCCGCGCAGCGCCCTGATGCACGGGCCCGACGGCGCCAGTCTCTTCGTTCGGAGCGAGGGCGGGTTTCGTCCACTCGCAGTCATCGTCCTCAGCGAAAACCCCGAAGTCGCGGTGATCGAGGGCGCGGTCGCTGCGGGCGACGCAGTGGTCAGCAAGGGCACGGGTGCGCTCAAGTCGCTGCTGGAGCGCTGAGATGCTGTCGCGCCTCATCGACTGGAGCCTGTCCCAGCGCTTGCTCGCACTGGCGGCGACGCTGGCGCTCGCCGCCGCCGGCGTTCACTCGTACTTGTCGTTGCCGATCGATGCGTTTCCCGATATTTCGCCGACACAGGTGAAGCTGATTCTGAAGGCGCCGGGGATGACGCCCGAGGAAGTCGAGAACCGGGTCATCGTGCCGCTCGAGCTAGAGCTGCTCGGCATTCCGCGCCAGGTCATGCTGCGCTCGTCGGCCAAGTATTCGATTGCCGACATCACGATCGATTTCGCCGAAGGCACCGACATCTACTGGGCCCGGCAACAGGTGGCCGAGCGCTACGCCGACATTCAGGGCGATCTGCCCGACGGGATCGAGGGCGGCCTCGCGCCGCTTGCCACCCCACTCAGCGATCTCTTCATGTTCACCATCGAGGGAGGCGACCTGTCGCCGCAGGCGCGACGCACGCTGCTCGATTTCACGCTGAGACCGGCGCTGAGGACGATTCCTGGCGTCGCCGACGTGAACTCGCTCGGCGGCGAAGTTCGCACGCTCACGGTGGTACCGGACCGCGAGGCGCTGACGCGTACTGGTCTTGGCTTTACCGACCTCGTGGCCGCCATCGAAAGCAACAATCGAAACGATGGCGCAGGGCGGCTGGCCGACGGCGAAGAGGCGTTGATCGTGCGCGTGGAGGGGGCGGTCCGCACGCCCGCCGATCTTCGGAACATCGTCGTCGCCGAACGCAATGGCAGCCCCGTGCGGCTCGGCGACGTCGCCGACGTGCAGACGGAAGGTCTCACGCGCTACGGCGCCGTGACGCGCGACGGTCACGGAGAGGCAGTCGAAGGCCTCGTGATCGGGCTACGCGGCGCGAATGCGTCGGCAGTGGTGGCGGGTGTACGCGAGCGACTGACCGATCTCGCGCCGTCCTTGCCTGCGGGTGTCAGAATCGAGGTGTTCTACGACCGCAGCCAGCTGATCGCGCGGGCCGTCGGCACGGTGACCAAGGCCTTGGTCGAGGCAAGCGTGCTCGTCGTGATACTCCTGCTGCTGTTCCTGGGCGATTTGCGCGCAGCGCTGGTCGTGACCCTGTTGCTGCCGCTCGCCGCGCTCACGACCTTCGTGCTGATGCGCCTGTTCGGGCTGACTGCGAACCTCATGAGCCTCGGTGGCCTCGCGATCGCCATCGGCATGCTGGTCGATGCGGCCGTCGTGGTCGTTGAGAACGCGATGACGCAGTTCCAGGCGGCGGGCAGTGCCAGGTTGCCCAAGCTGCACCTCGTGTATCGGGCGACTGCCGAGGTCGCGCCGCCCGTCGCGGCGGGCGTCGTCATCATCTGTCTCGTGTTCCTGCCGCTGCTGAGCCTGTCGGACCTGGAAGGCAAGTTGTTCGCCCCGGTGGCGATGACGATCGTCTTCGCGCTCAGCGGCTCGCTGCTATTGTCGCTGACGGTGGTGCCCGTCCTCGCATCGTATCTTCTCGAGCAGCGCGCGCATCACGAGCCCGTACTGGTACGCGCGCTCGAAGCAGCGTATCGGCCGGTGCTCGCCGCCGCACTGCGCGCGCCGCGCACAGTCGGGCTCCTCGCCGCCATCCTCCTCGGCGTCGGCAGCCTTGCCTACATGGATGTCGGCAAGACCTTCATGCCGACGATGGACGAAGGCGACCTACTGGTGCAGCTCGAAAAACTGCCCTCGCTCGGGCTCGAGGAATCCGTGCAGTCGGACCTGCGCGTGCAGCGGCGACTGCTAGCCGAGATCCCCGAAATCGCCCACATCGTGGCACGGGTCGGTGCCGACGAACTCGGTTTCGATCCCATGGGGCTGAACCAGAGCGACGTCTTTCTCCAACTGAAGCCGCGCGAGGACTGGCGCGTACCCGACAAGGCCTGGCTCGCCGACCGCATCCGCGAAGTGCTGGAGGAGTTTCCGGGGATCGATTTTACGTTCACGCAGCCGATCGAAATGCGCGTCGCCGAGATGCTGACGGGCAGCCGCGGCGATGTGGCGGTCAAGGTGTTCGGTCCGGATCTCGCGACCCTCGGCATGCTCGCGGCGGGCATCGAGCAGGCGTTGAACGACATCGAAGGCAGCCAGGACGTCTTCACGCTGACCAACGGCGGCGTGCAATACCTCACTACGCGTATCGACCGTGTCGCAGCCGGCCGCGCCGGGCTTTCGATCAACGACGTGCAGGACGAACTGCGCGCACAAATCGAAGGGCGCCGCGCCGGCACCGTCCTCATCGAAGGGCGGCGCACACCGCTCATCGTGCGCGGCGCAGGGACGCTGCGCGAGGATCCGGCGGGCTTCGCGCACGGCAGCCTCAGCGGTCCCGACGGCACCACGGTGCCACTCGCCCAGGTGGCCCGCCTCATGCGCAGCGACGGACCGGTCAAGGTCGATCGCGAAAACGGTTCGCGCTATGCCGTCGTCCAGGCGAATGTCGCCGGGCGCGATCTCGTGGGATACGTCGCAGAGGCGCGCCGGCGCGTGGCCGAGTCCATCCAACTGCCTGACGGCTACACCGTGCAGTGGGGGGGTCAGTTCGAGAACCAGCAACGCGCGGCAAAGCGGCTTGCACTGGTAGTGCCGGTAGCGCTGTCCCTGATTTTCGTCGTGCTGTTCATGACCTTCGGGTCAGCCCGTCAGGCCTTGCTCATCCTCGCCAACATTCCGTTTGCGCTCGTCGGCGGGATCCTGGCGCTATGGATCGTCGGGGAGTACATGTCCGTCCCGGCGTCGGTCGGGTTCATCGCGCTGCTCGGGATCGCGGTGCTGAACGGTCTCGTGCTGGTTGCGTATTTCAACCAGTTACTCGCCACCGGCATGGACATCGCGCGCGTGGTCGAGGAAGGTGCGCGCCGGCGGCTGCGCCCGGTCATGATGACAGCCGCCATCACCGCACTCGGACTCGTGCCAATGCTGTTCGCGACCGGCCCGGGATCCGAGATCCAGCGTCCGCTGGCCGTGGTCGTCGTCGGTGGCCTGTTCACCTCCACCCTACTCACGCTGCTGCTGCTGCCGGTGCTGTTCCGCCGCTTCGCCTTTGCTCCCGGGGTCCGCGCATGATCGAAACCGAGAACGAAGAGGCGCTCGCCCGCCTCACGCTGGTGTTCCCGCCCGCACTCGAGGACCGGGTGGTGCAATTGTTCCTGGAGCAGGACCCACCGCTGCCCGGCTTCACGGTGCTTGCAGCTGAAGGCCACGGCTCGGATTTCTCGC
>JBFWSI010000342.1:0-4980 GCA_050248455.1 Gammaproteobacteria bacterium
CCGGCGTCGCCGTCGACGTCGTCGGCGCCGACGGCCGCGCGCTGATCGACGAGGTCGGCGAGCTCGCGGTGCGCGAGCCCTTCGTCGGCATGACGCAGTCCTTCTGGCGCGACGACGAGCGCTATCTCGACACCTACTGGCGCAGCCTGCCGGGGATCTGGGTGCACGGCGATCTCGCGCTGCGCCGGCACGACGGCCAGTTCTTCATGCGCGGCCGCTCCGACGATACCTTGAAGGTCGCCGGCAAGCGCCTCGGTCCGGCCGAGGTCGAGGAAGTCGTGCTGCGCCTGCCGGGGGTGGTCGAAGCGGCCGCGATCGGGGTCGCCGACGCGGAGCGCGGCGAGCGCCTCGTCGTGTTCGTCGTGCCCGATCCGGCGAGCACGGAAGCGGCCGCGGAGCTCGCGCGCCGCGTGACGGAGCAGATAGACACGCAGCTCGGGCGGCCGTTCCGTCCCTCGGCCGTGCACTGCGTGCGGCAGCTGCCGAAGACGCGCAGCTCGAAGACGATGCGGCGCGTGATCCGCAACCTGTACTGCGGCAGCGCGCCCGGCGATCTGTCCTCGCTGGACAATCCGGCCGCGCTCGACGAGATTCGCGCCGCGGCCGCCGAGCGTCGCTGAGCGACGCGCTCACATTTTCCAAACGAAGGCAGGCCATTCCGATGCGCTACGAAGATTTCCAGCACCTCCGTTTCGATCGCCATGCCGATGGCGTCCTGCTCGTGACGCTGAACCGTCCCGAGGTGATGAACGCCACCAATGCCCGGCTGCACTGGGAGCTGACGAAAGTATGGGGCGTCGTCCATGACGATCCGAAGACCAAGGTCGCGGTCGTCACCGGCGCCGGCGATCGTGCGTTCTCGGCGGGCGGCGATCTGTCCTGGGTCGAGCAGATGGTCGGCAACCCGGACGTCGTGAAGATCGTCAAGCAGGAGGCGGCGGACATCGTCTACAACATGCTCGCCTGCGACAAGCCGATCGTCTCGGCGATCAACGGCACGGCGGTCGGCGCGGGCCTCGCCGTCGCGCTGATCGCCGACGTCAGCATCATCGCCGAGGAAGCGCGGATCACCGACGGCCACACGCGCCTCGGCGTCGCCGCCGGCGATCACGCCGCGATCGTGTGGCCGCTGCTGTGCGGCGTCGCGAAGGCGAAGTACTACCTGATGACCGCCGACTTCATCGACGGCCGCGAGGCCGAGCGCATCGGCCTCGTCACCTTCTGCGTGCCGCGCGCGCAGCTGCTCGACAGGGCGCTGGCGGTCGCCGCGTCGCTCGCCCGCGGCAGCCAGACCGCGATCCGCGCGACCAAGCAGTCGATGAACAACTGGATGCGCATGGCGGGCCCGATCTTCGATCATTCGCTCGCCGAGGAAATGCTGTGCTTCCTCGGGCCGGACGCGCGCGAGGGGCTGGAGTCCGTGCGCAACAAGCGCGCGCCGGAGTTTCCGTCGGCGCGGTTGCCGGAATAATCGGAGCTGCCGCTGTAGGACGGTCCTCGGCTTGCGCTGGCGAAGGAAGCCCAACATGGGCATGACCATCGGAGCAGCCGATCGGTAGTGCTCTATCCGAATGCAGCTACAGCTTGGGAGTTGCGGACGAGTCCGATGTCGGGCTTCCTTCGTCAGCCCAACGGCCACGACGCGCGCGTCACCCGTAGTCATGAAAGAGACGTGACGAGCGCCCCTCCCGGATTCCGCGCCGCTGCGCGGCGCTCCTTCCGGGCTACGAGACAACGATCTTCGTAGCCCGGAAGGAGCGTAGCGGAATCCGTGATCGGCGCCTCCGGCCCCCTCACGCTCGTAAGCATCGATGTCTTTCGCACGAAGCGGCATGGCTGCGCTCTGCCGACGATTCCAGCATGGTTCCATCGTGGTTGTACGCCAAGATTACGAGCCGGACATTGCGTGACTCCCCGCGCCTCCCTTGCGTGCAGGGAGGCATTTCCCTACCCTCGCTGAAGGTGGCCTCCGGTCACCATGACCGGGCGCGAGCCCGCCTGCCGGGCCGTCCGTCGTCCTCGTCTCATTCAGCGGAAGGATGATCCAGCCATGTCCGGCGAGCGCATTCATCGCATCCGTAATCTCGCACTCGTCGGTGCGGCAGGCGCCGGCAAGACGAGCCTGGCCGAACGACTGCTGCTGCAGATGAAGGCCATCACCAGCGCAGGCAGCATCGAGCGCGGCAACACCGTGTGCGATTTCGATCCGCTCGAGAAAGAATTCGGCCACTCGCTCGAGGTCGCGCTGTGCCACGGCGAACAGGGCGGGCACCTCTTCAACGTGCTCGATACGCCTGGTTACGCCGACTTCCTCGGGCGCACGCTCGCCGTCCTGCCGGCAGTCGAAACCGCCGTGCTGGTGATCAATGCAGGCAACGGCGTCGAGCGGATGAGCGAGCGGCTGTTCAGCGCCGTGCGCGAGCGTGGACTCGACTGTTTCATCGTAATCAACAAAATCGACGCCGCCGGCGTCGATTGCGCGGCGCTGCTGGCAGAAATCCAGCGCCGGCTCGGCAAGGAGTGCCTGCCGATCAACCTGCCCGCTGCCCGGGCCACGCGCGTGCGCGACTGCTATTTCGAACCGGTGGCGGGCGAATGCGATTTCGGGGCGGTGAGCACCGCCCACGATGCCCTCGTCGATCAGGTCATTGAGCTCGACGAGGCGCTGATGGCCCGCTATCTCGAACAGGGCGAGTCGCTGAGTCCGGCACAGTTGCATGCGCCCTTCGAGCAGGCCCTGCGCGACGGCCACGTCGTGCCGGTCTGCTTCACCTCGGCCCGCACCGGCGTCGGCATCGAGGAATTGTTGCGGGTACTCGGCGAACTGGCGCCCGATCCGACCGAAGGCAACCCACCGCCGTTCCTGAAGGGCGCGGGCAGCCAGGCCCGGCCGATCACCGTAAGCATGGACGCCGACCGGCACGCCGTCGCGCACGTGTTCAAGGTGGCGATCGATCCTTACGTCGGCCGGATCGCCGCCGTCCGCGTACACCAGGGCACGCTGCGCGTCGGCCAGTCCTTGTTCGCCGGCGATGCGCGCAAGGCATTCAAGCTCGGCCACCTGTTGTCGGTGCAGGGCAGGCAACAGCGTGAAATCGACGAAGCCGGCCCGGGTGACATCGTCGCCATCAGCAAGATCGACGAGCTTGCCTACGATACGGTGATCCACGACTCGCACGACGAAGACGATCATCATCTGAAGCCGATCGCACTGCCACCGGCGCTGCACGGGCTCACCTTGAAGGCCAGCAAGCACGGCGAGGAACAGAAGCTCTCCGATGCCTTGCACAAGCTTGCCGCCGAGGATCCGAGCCTGCACATCGAACATCGCGCCGCGCTGAACGAAACGGTGCTGCTCGGGCTGGGAGAGCTGCATCTGAAAGTGGCGCTGCGCGAGATCAGGGATCGCGCCGGCATCGACATCGAGACGCATGTGCCGTCGGTCGCCTATCGCGAGACGATCACGGCGGATGCCGAGGGGCATGCCCGGCACAAGAAGCAGACGGGCGGCGCCGGCCAGTTCGGCGAAGTGTATCTGCGAATCACCCCTCTCGCGCGCGGTGCCGGCTTCGAATTCGTCGACGAAGTGGTGGGTGGAGCGATTCCGGGGCAGTTCCTGCCGGCGGTCGAGAAAGGCGTGCGCGAGGTGCTGCACACCGGCGTCATCGCCGGCTATCCCGTGCACGACGTCCGCGTCAGCGTATTCGACGGCAAGCATCACCCCGTCGACTCGAAGGAAGTCGCCTTCGTCACGGCCGGCCGGAAGGCGATGCTCGCGGCCGTGGACAAGGCCAGGCCGGTGGTCCTCGAGCCGATCGTGCGACTCGACATCGATGTCGGCGCCGTCTTCGTCGGCGACATCACCGGCGAACTGACCGCGCGGCGCGGCCTGGTCACCGGCACCGGCGGCGGCCAGGCCGGCCGCACTTTGATCGCGGCATTGCTGCCGCTCGCCGAGCTGCCGGCGTTCCAGTTGCGGCTGAAATCCCTCAGCGGCGGCGATGGCAGCTTCAACATGGAGCTCAGCCACTACGATGCGGTACCGCCGGCGGTGCAGAAGGAGTTGGTCGGGAAGTACCGCCGCAAGGAAGAGGAAAGCTGAGGACGTCGCGATCGGCGTAAGCCCGGGTGGAGCGCGCGGCGTGTGCCGGATGCGCCGATCCCGAATTCCGCTACGCTCCTTTCAGGCTACGAAGATCGTTCTCTCGTAGCCCGGGTGCAGCGTAGCGGAACCCGGGATCTTCATTCGCCCGCTCCCGGGTTGCGCGCTGCGCGCTCCACCCGGGCTACGAACCCGATTCCCGACCTTGGATTTTCGGACGACCCGTCGTGCGAGAGTGACGAAGAAGCGCCAGCCCCTGCTCGCGATCCGCGCGACGCAGCCGCGAGCGCGGCACACGGCGGCGATGTGTGCGAGACCGCGTTCGAGGGCGACCAAGTCGGTTTCGTGCATGCCACCCGCGCAAAACGACGTCATGCCCGCGCCGAGCCTGCCCCGCGAAGGCGCAGGCGAGCGTCCAGTCAGCAGGGCTCAGGCGCTTTCCAGCGCGACCGCGTACTTTGGAAATGACTTGAGCAACTTGGAGTCCATCGTCACGAGCGTCACGTCCAACGCGATGGCGAGCGCCACGTATTCGCAGTCATACGCCGAGCAATCGCTATCACGCACGAGCTCCAACACCCGGTGCGAATCGACCTCGTGCTCGGCACCGGCAAGCAGGCTTTCGGCCTCGAGCTGCAGCGCTCGAGCGGTATCGAAATCGAGCGCCTTGCGTCGCAGATAGCCGGCGAGGATGTTGCGAAACTCGCTACGCCAGAGGACCGGCGCAGCCCAGAACCCATCTTGCTCGAGCAAGGCTTCCGCTTTTTCAGTGTACCGTCCGGGTAGATATAGATAGGCAATGATATTGCTGTCTACGACTATCAACGGCGACCCTCGCGCTTATAGGCGTCGATGTCACTCGATCTGAACTTGCCCTC
>JBFWSI010000343.1:0-4967 GCA_050248455.1 Gammaproteobacteria bacterium
TCTTCCGATCTTGGTTTTCCGACGCGATCAGCTCGATGTGATCTTCCTGGCGCTGGCCCTCGTTGGCCAACGCGGTCCACAGCTCGGGGTCGTAGCTCTGGATGCGCATGTCTTTCGGGAACATCGTGAGATCTCCTCAGGTGAACTGCAGACGGATGGACGGTCTGCGACCCCTCACCCACGCCGCAGCGCGAACGGCCCCGCGAGCCGCGCGACCGGCGCCTGGCCGGCGGTCGCTGGCACACCCGTGGTCGAATGGTGCTGCATTATTCCCGATCGGCGCCGCACTATCGAGACACCGGCCGGAACCCGCTGAAAAACCGGCTCGTTTTGCGCCAATCCCACCGCGCGTCGCGGGCCTGCCCACGATGAAGAAATCGCTGCCCGCGGCCGATATCGAGACCTGGAACACCTGCCGGCACGACCGGCGCGACCGGGCTGCACCGGCGGCGAGATCGAGGACCACGAGGGGCATGGCGGAACGAGCGGTCAAGGGGCCTGGCGACAAAGGCCAGGAGCAGCGCTTCATGGCAGTCAACCGCGACCGCCTGCGGCGCGTGTTCGAAACCATGCAGCCGCGTCAGCAGGCTTTCGTCGAGCTGGTGCCCCTGCTGTTCCACGTCAATCATCCGCTGCTGCCGGGCTACGTGTCCCAGGACACCCCGGCCGGCGTCAGCGACTACACGCCCGGCCGCGGCGCGATCTCGGCCGCGAAGCAGCTGGTGCGCACCTTCGTCTACGAGCAGCGCATGCAGCGCAGCTATGCGATACGCGGTCTGTATCTGATGGGCAGCCCGGGCACCATCGCCTATACGCGGCACAGCGATCTCGACGTGTGGCTGGTCCACGATCCCGAGCTCGCGCCCGAGGACGTCGAGAAGCTGCGCGAGAAGGCGCGCCGGATCGAAGACTTCTCGCAGGGCACCGGCCTCGAGATGCACTTCTTCGTGTTCGACGCCGAACGTTTCAAGCGCGGCCAGACGCTGAGCCTCTCCGACGAGAGCAGCGGCAGCTCCCAGCACTACCTGCTGCTCGACGAGTTCTATCGCTCCGGCCTGCTGCTCGCCGGGCTGCGGCCGCTGTGGTGGGCCGTGCCGCCGGACGAGGAGCATCGCTACGACGAGTTCGTCGAAGAGGCGCTGCACAAGCGCATCCTGTCCGCGCGCAGCTACGTCGACTTCGGCGGCCTCGCGCGGATCCCGGCCGGCGAGTTCTTCGGCGGCACGATCTGGCAGATCTACAAGAGCATCGAGTCGCCGTACAAGTCGGTGATGAAGCTGCTGCTGATGGAGGCCTATGCCGCCGAGTATCCGAAGATCGGGCTGCTGAGCCATCGCCACAAGCTCGCGCTGCTCGGCGACGCCGTGACGCTCGACGAGCTCGATCCCTACATCGCGATGTACCGCAAGCTCGAGGAGTATCTCGCCTCGCAGGCCGACAAGGGCCGCCTGCGCCTGCTGCGCCGTGCGTTCTACATCAAGGCCAACGAGGCGCTGACGCAGCCGCCCGACCCGCGCCAGCCGGCGTGGCGACGCGAGAACATCGCGGCGCTGACGCGGCAATGGGGCTGGGATCGCAGCAAGCTGCGCGAGCTCGACCGGCGCGCGCACTGGCGCATCGACACCGCGATCGAGGAGCGTCGCGAGCTCTTCGTGATCCTGCGCAAGAGCTACTCGGTGCTGTCCGACTTCGGCCGCCGCTACGCGAACGACAAGCGGATCACCGAGAAGGACCTCACGATCCTCGGGCGCAAGATCCACGCGGCCTTCGACAAGAAGCCGCACAAGATCGAGCTCGTCACGCGCGGCATCTGCGGCTCGCCGCAGGAGGCGGCCCTGTCCCTGCACCAGCGTCACGACGGACGCGGCGGCAGCATGTGGCAGCTGTTCGACGGCGAAATCGCGCACGCGGAAACGGCGCGGCACCCGCCGCTGCGCCAGTCGAGCTCGCTGGTCGAGGTGCTCGCCTGGTGCTACTTCAATCGCCTGAACGGGCCGGCGACGGCGTGGCATCACTACGTCGACGGGCGCCGGCAGTCGTCGCTGCCGATCCGCAAGATCCTCGATGCGCTGGAAGCCGCCTATCCGGAGCACGAGCTCGCCCCGGCGGATCTCTCGGCGCTGGCGCGCGCGCCGCGCGTGATGCGCGCGCTGTTCTTCGTCAACATCGGCACCGAATCGGCGCTCGCCGGCCTGAGCGGCGGCGACGTGCTCACCAGCGATCGCAACGACGCCTTCCAGTTCGGCGGCCAGCGCGCGAACCTCGTGCACGGCATCGATCTGCTGCTGCACACGAGCTGGGAGGAGCTGTTCTGCTATCGCTACGACGGCACCGAGGGCATGGCGCTGGCGGTCTGCGAGTACCTGAACCGGCTCGGCGCGAGCGGCGACGCGGTCCCGCAGACCGCGCTGGTCCACTGCTTCGACGGCGACTACGGTCACTGCATCGTCACGCGCATCACGCACTACCTGGCGGAGCTCGGCCGCAGCTTCGCACGCACGCCGGGCGGCACCGACGTGCATCACGTGGTCAGCATCGGCGACGGCTACTGCGACGTGCAGCGCACGCCGCAGGGCTATCGTCATCGCCTCTACGGCAGCTCCGGCGCGCTGTACAAGGCGCTGGGCCTGCCGCCCGAGAAGTACCGCCACGTCGAATTCGGCGGGCGGCTGGCGCTGGACTCGCCGCTCGCGCAGGTCTACGCGGCGAACCGCGCCGGCCGCCTCCAGATCTTCGCGCTACCGCGCCGCGACGGCATCGAAGTGTTCCTGCTGGCGGCGGACGGCGCGCTGTGCCACTACCTGCACGAGGACGCGGACCCGATGCCGCTGTTCGATCACCTCTCGCGCTTCTTCGCCAACCTCGGCCGCCATGCCGAGCTGAGCGAAATCGAGCGCGCCGATCGCGTCGAGTGCCACCTGATGAAGCCGGCGGGCAGCGGTTACGCGCTGCAGCCCGTGCACCCGGCCGGCACCGATCTGAGGCCTTACCTGCCGCTGCGGCTGTTCGCCGATCTCGATCGCGACCGGCGCCCGGAGTTCATCGCCTATCTCGACGACCGCCAGTTCTCGACGCGGGAATTCGGCAACGGCCTGTTCGACGCGATCGCGCGCGAGGTGCTCGCGCTGCGCGAAACCCGCGCCCGCTATCCCGTCTACATCACCGATCTCGAACTCTCCCCCGCCCTGCTCCAGGCCCGCGACATCGATCCGCGCAACGTGATCGAGCTGCTGCGCCAGAAGCTGCGCATCGAACGCCAGCTGACGCGCGCGCTTGGTGATGCGCCGGCTGCTGGAGACCCGTGATCGCGGCATTGGGGCGGAGTGCCTCTTTGAGGCTTTTTTGCCACCGAGAACACCGAGAACACAGAGGAAGATGAGAATGGGGCGACGCCTCGTTGAGGTCGTGCCCACATCGTTTTCCCTTCCTTCCTCGGCGGTCGGGCGCCGCCGTTTTCGTAGCCCGGGTGAAGCGAAGCGCTAAGGTATCCCCACGAAATTTTCAGCGCTGCCCGAGAATTCGCTGGTACTCCTCGTCACTCCCGCGAAAGCGGGAGTCCAGCGGGGGCGCCGTGCCAGAACGTGGATTCCCGCCTGCGCGGGAATGACGCGCTTTTTGAGGTTCTCGCGCCCGTTTTTCGGGGGGATACCTTAGCGCGTAGCGGAACCCGGGATCAGGCATGCCCGATACGCAAGGACCGGCCGCGCTCGGCTCGCACCGCGCCGGGTTTCCTCGAATGCATGAGATGACGGCCGGTGCTCGATCCCGGGTTACGCGCTGCGCGCTCCACCCGGGCTACGAAACCGCCGTCAAAGTCGAAGGACCACGGGAAATGCGGGGACACCCATCAGAGAGAAAGTGGGTGTCCTATCTTTTCTGACGCAGCCCAAGGTGTCCCAGGTGCGTCGCTACAAGCTGCAGAACATCCCGCTCGAACGCCTGATGCAGGCGCTGGTATCGCTCGACCAGCGGGTCGAGATCGTCGTGCGACCCGCGCGTCGCACGCATACGGCAGGAACCACGGTGGCCGCCTGAGGTTTGAATCGGTGCTTCGCAAGGGATAAAGGGATACCCGGGTAAATGTGGAGACCTCCATCAGGAAGAAAGGTGGGTGTCCGAGCTTGTTCGCGCCGTCTGGAGAAAAATCACCGTCTTCCCACACGACATATGCCATATTCAAAAATCAGGAGTACTTGTAATAATGGGAGAATTTCATCACTTTCTCCTCGATTAATCTCGAGCCGGCTTGATTACAGAACTAATGAATTCGATAGGATAAATCTCACCTTCTGGCGAGACTGAAGGAAGCGTGTCGGGCTGTACGCAGCGTGGCGGAGTCCAACTGAAACCAAGAGCGCCTATCAACTTCCTGTCTAGGAAGCCTGCATAAATGATGTATAGAGTTACTGAGCCTAATTCCTCACCACTCATGCGATCTCGTATGATTTCCTTCACTTCACTGCAGCACGGTGGCATCCATCTTTCTTCTTCTCGAACGAACTCGTACTGCGCTGTAAGCTTCGGGATCTTTTGAATCACTACTTGATCATTCTCCAACTCAATGCGCTGTTCTCCCTCTAGGCTGCTAACCTCTAACCAAGAGAATCCTCTCTTGCTCCAATTCTTAATATCCGAGCTACCAGCAAAGCCGCTAGCCTCCACCGTTCTCAGCACCTTCATCCCAGCATGCCGGCAGAGCTTCTCCGCCTGCCTGGCAATCACGAACGTGTCCCAATAGGCAAAGACACCAGCGGCCAGCCAAAGACCGAGTGCGATGGACAGCTGTACAGCGAGCGGCCGCACCAGCGGGCGCAGCACGAACATATAAATCGCCGGGACAACCCCGAACGTCATGAAGAACATGAAGACTTCCGGGCCTCCATGGGTGATGAAGTAAGGCCATATCGACTCGATTTCGGACAGCACGCTCATGGCTTCAAGGATCTATCCTTCCGCATAGTTGTGTT
>JBFWSI010000344.1:0-4927 GCA_050248455.1 Gammaproteobacteria bacterium
GTGGTGACCCGCGACGTGCCGGACGACGTGTTCGCCGCCGGCAATCCGTGCCGCGTGATCCGCAGCGTGGCTCAGCGTCCGTCGTAGGTCGGGCTTCCTTCGTCAATCAACCTACTCTCTCCACCGGCCGCAATGAAGGCGCACTTCCGCGTCTTCCTGCCTCGAGCCGCGGGCGCTGCCGACTGCGGCAGGCAGCGATTTGCGCGATGAATGGACACCTGCCCCGGCGATGCATCGAGCTTCACTGATCGACCCATGTCCTCTCAGCGCCCCGATCTTATTCTCTCCACCCCGCGCGGCCTCTACTGCCCGCCGGGCGATTTCTACATCGATCCCTGGCAGCCCGTCGACCGCGCGGTGCTGACGCACGCGCACGGCGATCACGCGCGGCCCGGCAATGCGCGCTATCTCGCCGCGCGCGCGGGCGCGCCGGTGTTGCAGGCGCGGCTCGGCGAAATCGCGCTCGATACCGTCGACTACGGCGAGACCCTGGAAGTCCACGGCGTGAAGCTGTCGCTGCATCCGGCCGGCCACGTGCTCGGCTCGGCGCAGGTGCGCGTCGAGCATCGCGGCGAGGTGTGGGTGGTGTCCGGCGATTACAAGCTGGAGCCCGATTCAAGCTGCGCGAGCTTCGAGCCCCTGCGCTGCGACGTCTTCGTCACCGAGTCGACCTTCGGCCTGCCGGTGTTCCGCTGGCGCGCGGCCGCGCAGGTGCTCGACGAGGTGAACGCGTGGTGGCGCGCGAACGCCGAGGCCGGCCGCGCTTCGATCGTCTTCGCCTATGCGCTGGGCAAGGCGCAGCGCCTGATCGCGGGTGTCGATTCCACGCTCGGGCCGATCGTCTGCCATGGCGCCGTCGAAGTGCTGAACCGCGCCTATCGCGCGGCGGGCGTGGCATTGCCCGATACGCATCTCGTCACGGATCTCCAGGACAAGACGCTGCTGTCGCGTGCGCTGGTCGTCGCGCCGCCGTCGGCGCAGGGCACGCCGTGGCTGAAGCGCTTCGGCGACTATGCGGATGCCTTCGCCTCGGGCTGGATGCAGCTGCGCGGCACGCGGCGACGCCGCGCCGTCGATCGCGGCTTCGTGCTCTCCGATCACGCCGACTGGCCGGGCCTGCTGCATGCGATCGACGCGACGGGCGCGCGCCGCGTGCGCGTGACGCACGGCCAGGTGATGCCGCTGGTGCGCTGGCTCGCCGAGCATGAATTCGAGGCCGCGCCGCTCGCCAGCGAGTTCGAAGGCGAGCACGACGAGGGCGCGCTGCCCGATGCGGAATCGGCCTGATGCGCGCCTTCGCCGATCTCTACGCCGCGCTCGATGCGACGACCTCGACGCGCGGCAAGCTCGACGCGATGCGCGAATACTTCGCGCGTGCGAGCGACGCCGATGCTGCGTGGGCGCTGTACTTCCTCGCCGGCACGAAGCCGAAGCAGGTGGTGCCGACGCGCCTGCTGCGCGAGCTCGCGCGCGAGGAGGCCGGCATTCCCGAGTGGCTGTTCGACGAATGCTACGAGGCGGTCGGCGATCTCGCGGAGACCATCGCACTGCTGCTGCCGGACGGCGGCGAGGGCGACGACGCGTCGCTCGCGACCTGGGTCGAAGCGCGACTGCTGCCCTTGCGCGACGCGGCGCCGGAGATCGTGCGCGCGCGCCTGCGCGAGGCCTGGCGCGCGCTCGATCGCAATGGCCGGCTGGTATGGAACAAGCTCATCACCGGCGCCTTTCGCGTCGGCGTGTCGCGGCAGCTGGTGACGCGCGCGATCGCCGCGGCGGTCGCGCTGGATCCGCGCCTGGTCGCCGAGCGCCTGATGGGGCAGTGGGACCCCACGGCCGCGCAGTACCGCGCGCTGCTCGCCCCGGCCGCGACGAATCCGCAGCGCGGCCAGCCCTATCCGTTCTTCCTCGCGCATCCGCTGGCGGGCGAGCCGTCCGCGCTGGGCGAGATCGCGGACTGGCACGCGGAGTGGAAATGGGACGGCATCCGCGGCCAGCTCGTGTGCCGCGACGGCGACACCTTCCTGTGGTCGCGCGGCGAAGAGCTCGTGACCGATCGCTATCCTGAGATCGCCGCGCTCGGCGCGCGCCTGCCCGCAGGCACCGTGCTCGACGGCGAGATCCTCGCCTGGCGCGACGGCGCGCCGCTGCCCTTCGCCGTGCTCCAGCAGCGCATCGGGCGCAAGACGCTGGGCCCGAAGCTGCTCGCCGACGCGCCGGTCGCCTTCGTCGTCTACGACCTGCTCGAATGCGAGGCCCGCGATCTGCGGCCGTTGTCCTTCGTCGAGCGCCGCGCACGGCTCGCGACGCTCGTCGCCGCCGCCGCGGCGCCTGCGCTGGTGCTGTCGCCCGCCGTCACGGGCGACAGCTGGGACGCGCTCGCGGCGCAGCGCGCCGGGGCGCGCGGCCGCGGCGTCGAGGGCCTGATGCTGAAGCGCCGCGATTCGGCCTACGGCGCGGGGCGCGTGAAGCTCGGGCCGGGCGGCGAATGGTGGAAGTGGAAGATCGAGCCGCTGTCCGTCGACGCCGTGCTGATCTATGCCCAGCGCGGCCACGGCCGCCGCGCGAGCCTCTACACCGACTACACCTTCGCGGTGTGGCACGACGGCGCGCTGGTGCCGTTCGCGAAGGCCTATTCGGGCCTGACCGACGCCGAGATCCGCGACGTCGACGCCTACGTCCGTGCCAACACCGTCGAGAAGTTCGGGCCCGTGCGCAGCGTGAAGCCGCAGCTCGTGATGGAGCTCGGCTTCGAAGGCATCCAGCGCTCCACGCGTCACAAGTCGGGCCTCGCCGTGCGCTTTCCGCGCATGCTGCGCATCCGCCACGACAAGTCGGTGGCCGAGGCGGACACGCTGGCCCGCCTGCATGCGCTGCTCGGCGACGCGACGCGCTGAGGCGCCGCTCACACCATCGTGTACCCGCCGTCGACGGCCCAGGACTGGCCGTTGACGTAGCTTGCCTCGTCGGAGGCGAGGTAGACGGCGAGGCCGGCGACTTCCTGCGGCTGCACCCAGCGCTTCATCGGCACGGCATTGCGCAGCGTCTCGCCGAAGGTGTCGGCCGCCACGCCCGCGCTGCGGGCGAGACCTTCGACGAGCTCGTCGCCGAGATCGGTGTCGACGATCCACGGGCAGATCGCGTTGACCAGCACACCCTGTCCCGCGAGCTCGAGGGCGAGACAGCGCGTCAGGCCGAGCACGGCGTGCTTGGAGGCGTTGTACGCGCTCTGGTTGCGCGTGCCCCATTTGCCGGCGGTCGAGGCGATGTTGATCACGCGGCCGCGGCCGCGTTCGAGCATGCCCGGCAGCACGGCCTGCGTGACGTGGACCACGCCGAGCACATTGACGTCCAGCACGCGGCGGAAAGCGTCGATCGGGAAATCGACGAAGCGGCCCGCGGCGTAGACGCCGGCGTTGTTGATCAGCACATCGAGCGGGCGCCAGGCCTGCGCGCGCGCGACCATGTCGAACACCGCGTCGCGCTCGCCGACGTCGCAGGCGAAGCCGCGCGCGTCGACGTCGTAGGCCTCGCGCAGGCGCGCCGCGACGGCGTCCAGCGCCTCGGGCCGGCGCGCGCAGAGCGCGACGTTCGCGCCTTCGGCGGCGTAGGCTTCCGCGATCGCGGCGCCGATGCCGCGGCTCGCGCCCGTCACGAGCGCGGTCTTGCCGAGCAGTCTCAAGCTCATCGTAGTTTCCTCCGCTGGTCGGTCTTGGCTCAGGCCGGCACCGCGACGAGCTCGTCGAGGCAGGCGGCGAGGATCGCGAGGCCTTCGTCCGCGACTGCCGGCGCCATCGTCAGCGGCGGCAGGAAGCGCACGACGTTGCCGTGAGTCCCGCAGGACAGCAGCAGCAGGCCGCGCTCGCCGGCACGTGTCACGAGGGCGCGCGTCAGCGCGGCCGCGGGGCGGCTCGGATCGCCGTCCTCGGCGAGCTCGATCGCGACCATCGCGCCGAGGCCCCGGATTTCGACGATGCAGCGGTGACGGGCCGCGAGCGCCTCGAGTCCGCGCACGAGCTGGCCGCCGAGCGCGAGCGCGCGTTCGCAGAGTCTTTCCTCGACAATCACCTCGAGCACGGCGAGCGCGGCCGCGCAGGCCAGTGGATTGCCGGCGTAGGTGCCGCCGAGCCCGCCGGGCGCCGGCGCGTCCATGATGTCCGCGCGTCCCACCACGGCCGAGATCGGCATGCCGCCGCCGAGCGACTTCGCGAGCGTCATCAGATCGGGCTCGATGCCCGCGTACTCGCTCGCGAACAGACGGCCCGTGCGCGCGAAGCCGGTCTGCACTTCGTCGACGATCAGCACGATGCCGTGCGCATCGCACAGCGCGCGCAATGCCTGCAGGAAACGCGGCGGCGCGAGGTTGAAGCCGCCTTCGCCCTGCACGGGCTCGACGACCAGCGCGGCGACCCGCGCCGGCTCGATGTCGCTGCGCAGGATGGCCTCGATCGAGCCGATGGCGTCGTCCACGCCGATGCCGTGCAGCGCGCTCGGGAAGCGCGCGTGGAAGATTTCCGGCGGGAAGGGCCCGAAGCCGCGCTTGTAGGGATCGATCTTGCCGGTGAGCCCCGCAGTCAGCAGCGTGCGGCCGTGGAAGCCGCCCTGGAAGGCGATCACGCCGCTGCGGCCGGTGTGGGCGCGCGCGATCTTCACCGCGTTCTCCAGCGCCTCAGCGCCCGTCGACACCAGCATGGTCTTCTTCGGCGCGCTGCCGGGCGCAAGCGCGTTGAGGCGTTCGGCGAGCTCGACGTAGAGATCATAGGGCGCGACGTTGAAACAGGTGTGCGTGAAGCGCTGCAGCTGACGCTCGATCGCCGCCACCACGCGGGGGTGGCGATGGCCGGTGTTGAGCACGGCGATGCCGGCCGCGAAGTCGACGTAGCGCCGGCCTTCGACGTCCCACACTTCGCCGTCGAGCGCACGCTCGGCG
>JBFWSI010000345.1:0-4924 GCA_050248455.1 Gammaproteobacteria bacterium
TGCTCGCAAGTTTGCTCGAAGACGCCGGAGCCGCGGGCTTGCACCGCGTCACGATGGAGATGCTGGCCGGCAATCGCGCAATGCGCAGGCTGGCGTCCCGCTACGGCTTCGACCTGAAGCCCCACCCCGACGACACCGACCTGATTGTGGGGCAGCGCTCGCTCGGGCGCCACCTGGGTGGTTAGCCCACCCAGGCGTCCCGCTCATGGCGCGACAGGTGTGCGCGACTGCAACCAGGCCGGCAGTAGGGCGTCCGGATCGTTGACGGCCCCGGCGTCGAAGGCGATCCCCTGCGCCTTGAGCAGGCGCTGCAAGCGCCCGTCCCGCCACGCGGCCAACGTGTCCCTGCAGCCGCCCAGCCACTCGCCGCCGACGAAGACCTGTGGAATCGTCGGCTGTCCGGTGCGCGTGTGGATTGCGGCGCGCATCTCCGCGCCGCGACCGTCCGCCTGCCATGATGCTGCGTCGAGGTCGACCGAGCGCAGGGATACGCCGACACGCCGGAAGAACCGGCGCAGCGTCCAGCAGAACTCGCACCACTCGAGCGCGAACATCACGACCGGTTGCGCGGCGTCGCCGATCACGTTGTCGACGAATGCGCGCACGCTGTCGGTCACCTCCGCCACGGCCGGCAACGCCGCGACGGCAGGCGTCGCGGGTACCGGCACCGACGGCGCATCGAACCGCGCCAGAGGCGTGCTGCGCGAGATCGCCCATTCGTCGACGTCCATCTCCGCGTCGATGTCGGCGAAGAGTGGCGTGCTGAGATAGCGCTCGCCCGTGTCGGGCAGCATCGCGAGAATGCGGCTGCCGGCGGGCACCTCGTCCGCCAGCGCGAGCGCGCCGGCCACCGTGGCGCCGCCGGAGATGCCGGCCAGGATGCCTTCCCGGCGCGCCAGATCTCGCGCAACTTCGAGCGCGCGGGCGCCGGGCACCGGCAGCACGCGGTCGATCAGTCCTTCGTCGCGAGCCCGCTGGACCAGCGCCGGCACGAAGTCCGGCGTCCAGCCCTGCATGAGGTGCGGACGAAATTGCGGGTGGCTCGCTGGCGTGCCGTCGGCCGCTGGCGGCGGCGGCGCCAAACCGCTGCGCAGCACCGGCGCATTGTCGGGTTCGCAGACCACCACGCGGATGCCCGGCGCGTGCCGGCGCAACGCGCGTCCCACGCCGAGCAGCGTGCCGCCGGTGCCGCTGCCGGTCACCCAGTGCGTCAGCGGCGCATCGTGGAAGTCAACCAGGATCTCGGCGCCGGTCGTGCGTTCGTGCGCCTGCGCATTGGCTTCGTTGTCGAACTGGCTCGGCAGGAACCAGCCATGCGTCGCCGCAAGCTCGCGCGCCTTGGCCAGCATGCCGCTGCCCTTCTGCGCCGCCGGCGTCACCACGACCTTGGCGCCAAGGAAGCGCATCAGGCGACGGCGCTCCACGCTGAAGTTCTCCGCCATCACGATGACCAGCGGATAGCCCTTGCGGGCGCACACCATCGCGAGGCCGATGCCGGTGTTGCCGCTGGTGGCCTCGACAATCGTCTGTCCGGGTTCAAGCGCACCGCGCGCTTCCGCGTCCTCGATGACGGCCAACGCCATGCGGTCCTTCACGGACCCCATCGGGTTGAACGCTTCGACCTTGACGTAGAGCTCGACGTGCGGCGGCGCCAGTAGGTCAAGACGGACCACCGGCGTACGGCCGATGGTCCCCAGGATGTCCGGATGGCGCATCGTTGCGTCCTCCTAGCGTGGCGCACTGCCCGGACGCAGTCCCCGCCGGTGCGACGTATGTCGGCGACTCGAGCCACTGGATGACCGGTCCCTGCTCGACCAGGACGTCCTTCGACTGCTGGGCGATGCCGCAGTAGCCTCCGCCGGGTGGTCGCCGATACCGTCGACGTTGCGTTCGATGACGTATTTGCGCAGCATGGTGAAGCTCCTTACAGGTTGAGTGTCCGCGATGCGGACGGTGGAAAAAGCGTTCGTGTCGTGCGTGTCCATCGCTCGAAACTCCTCTTCACGGGTCGAATCCGCATGCCTACCGTGAACGTTTGGTGTCGACGCGGCGTTGGAAGAAGTTTCGGCGACACCGGTAATCAGTGCATATCGGCACGTCCCGGATTTGTATTGCGTTGGTAATGCCTAGGGCGGCGCGCGGCGCCGCGGGAGGATGAAACCCGGCTCAGGCCATTGCGGCGGGACGCCGCTCGTCTAGCCAGCGCCGCATGAGCGTACGCAGCGCAGCCGGATCTATCGGTTTGCGCATCACGCTGCGCACGCCCTGGTGCGCCAGCGCAGGCGCATCGACCAGCCCGGCGTCGCCGGTGTAGAGCAGCACCGGCAAGCCGGGCCGCCTAAGTATCACCTGCTGCGCGAGTTCGATTCCGGTCATCCGCGGCATCGTCTGGTCGGTGATGACCACATCGAGTCCGTTCGCCGCGTCATCAAGCCAACCGACGGCGGCCACCGGATCGCGCTGCAGCACCACGTCGAGGCCCCAGCCACGCAGCAATTCGGCCATGAAGTCGCCGACCATAGGCTCATCCTCGACGAGCATCACGCGCCCGCGCAGCGGGGCGGCGCTGTCGGCAACCGGGCCAGGCGGGGCCGCGCCCGTCGCGTCGCCCGTCTCTGCAGCTGGCAGCATCACGCGGAACGAGGTGCCGCGCCCCGGTTGCGTGTTCACCCGCACGTGGCCGAAGTGATCGTGGACAATGCCGTGCACCATCGCCAACCCCATGCCGGAGCCGCGGCCTACGTCCTTGGTCGAGAAGAACGGCTCGAACATCCGCTCGAGTACATCGGGCGCAATGCCGGCGCCGTCATCCGTCACGCTCATCTCGACCCAGTGGCCCGCGTCTACACGCGCGCCGCACGAGGAGCAGCGCCAGCCGCCGCCAGCCTCCCGCAACGCGAGGCGAATATGCCCGGTGCCACCGGTCGCGTCGCGCGCATTGATGCACAGATTGAACAGGACCTGTTCCAGTTGCACCGCGTCGGCCTCGACCAACGGTGTCGCCTCCTCCGGATCCGCGTCGAGTTCGAGCGCGTCGAGCACGATGGACGAGGGCATCGTCGCCCGCAGCAGCTGCACCGATTGACGCACCAGCGGCGCCAGTGACAGCACGCGACGCTCGCCGCGCTGGCGGCGCGCGAACGCGAGCATCTGCGCGATGAGGTCGCGCGCGCGCTGCGCCGCGAGGTGGACCTGGCCGAGCTGTCGCTGCAACGTGGCGTCCCCAAGCACCTCGGCGCGCTCCTGGCCGAGCACGACGTAGCCGATGACGCTCGTCAGGATGTTGTTGAAGTCGTGCGCGATTCCCCCGGTCAACTGGCCGATCGCCTCCATTTTCTGCGCCTGCCCCAGCTGCCGCTCGAGGTCGGCGCGCTGCCGCTCGGCCTGCCGCCGCTCGGTGATGTCGCGACCCATGTACAGCACGTGCGGCTGGCCGCCATGCAGAACGGGTACGCCGCGCAGTTCCAGGTCGTAGCACGCGCCATCGCGTCGCATGAGCTGCGTCTCCAGGACGATCGGCTCGCCGGCGAGTGCGCGCCGGTGCAGCGCGCGGATCGCGGGCACGACTTCCACCGGATTGGCAAACACGCGGTCGACGCCAATCACTTCGTCGCGCGTATAACCACTCATCGACTCGTACGTGGCATTGACGTCGACGATGCGGAAATCGGCATCGCGAAGTACGAGCGCGTCGGCAGAGGCGTTGAAGATGCCGCGGTACTGTGCCTCGCTCGCCCGCAATTCGCGCTCGCGCCGGCGCCGCTCCCCGATGTCACGTCCCACCGCGAGCACGTGGGGTTCGCCGGCATGGGTGATCGGCAGGTAGCGCAACTCGATCTCGAAGCGGCTCCCGTCCTTGCGCACGCCGTCGGCCTCCATCAGGCCCTCGTCGCCGTCGAGCGCGGCGCGGATCAGTTCCACCCGCCGCTCCGAGGCATCCTGGCTCAACTGCCGCCCGAAGCTCTTGCCGATGACGTCTTCGCGCTCGTAACCGAGCATGCTCGTGAACGCGCGGTTGACGTCGACGATACGCAGGTCCCGGTTCCACAGTGCCATCGCATCGGCGCTGCCGTCCCAGATCGCGCGGTACTGCTCCTCGCGCCCGCGCAGCGACTCGAGCGCCGTCTTGTGGTCCGTGATATCGCGCGTGAACGCGAGGATGTGGGGCTTGCCGCCGATGGTGACGGCCTTCAAACGCACTTCGTCCCAGTGCAGGCTGCCATCCTTGTTGCGGCGGTGCCACTCGAAGGGAGGACAGCGCCCGTCCTTCACGAGCATCAGATGCCGGAGCGCCTGCTCCGCCGTGTACGGCGGGATGCCGGAGCTGATGTCGGCAATGGAAATGCGGCGCAGCTCGTCGTAGCTGTAGCCGTACATCGCGCAGGCCTTGGGGTTGACGTCGAGCACCGCGCCGGTGTCCCAGTCGTGGATGAAGATCGCGTCCTCCGCCGCCTCGAAGATCGCGCGGTAGCTCGCCTCCGAGCGTTGCAGCGCGTCGAGCGTACGTTGCCGCGCGGCCTCGGCCGCCGCCCGTGCCGCGTCGGCGCGGCCGCGTTCGATCTCGGCGGTGATGCGGCCGGCAAAGATCTTGAGCAGCGCCTCGGCCAGCGTGCTGTCGGCGATCGGCTGGCGGTCCATCGCCGCCAGCAGACCAAGTGGCGTCCCCGCGGCGTCGTTGAGCGGAAACGCGGCATACGCATCCATGCCCTTGGCCCCGAAGATCGTGCCCGGCGGAAACTCGGCCGAGACGCCGCGCGCGACGTAGCGAAATGCGTGTCCGACGACCCGCGCGCAGGGAGAACCTTCGAGCGGATATTCGAACTCGCGCAGTACCTTCTGGTCGAGCACGGCCCCGAGTGTGCGCAGCGTGGTCTTCGACTCGTCGCTGAACACCGCGACGAAGACCACGGCGGCACCCAGAATG
>JBFWSI010000346.1:0-4912 GCA_050248455.1 Gammaproteobacteria bacterium
TGCAGCATCAGCAGCAGGCCGACGTTGTTGCCGACGATCGAGTGCTCGTTCTGCAGATCGTTGTGGAGCCCCAGCCCTTTCGCCGTCAGGTGCTCGCGGATGATCGCCATGCCGAGATTGGTGCCGTCCATGCCGCCGTAGGCTTTCGGGAAGGGGTAGCGATAGAGGCCGGCGGCATCGGCCAGCCGCTTCGCCTTGTGCAGCAGCGCTTCCCACTCGCGGTTCGGCAGTCCGCCGCGCTCCCAGTCGGTGCGCGCGTCCTCGCGGCGGTGATCGAAGAAGCGGCGGTTGTCGTCCTGCCGTTCCAGCGGCTTGATCGTCGTTTCGATGAAGTCATCCAGCCGATCGAGCATCTGCCGGATGTCTGCCGGTATGTCGAAGTCCATGGTCCTTGCCCCCCGCTCGCCCAAACAGGGTCATGCTGCCGAACGCGATCCCGGACCGCAAGCGCGCGCACTGTCCTTGGGCGCTCGCGCTGCGACGGTGCGGAAGAGCCCTGCCTCGTACGTAGAAGGGGTGCAACGAATAGGGTCGTCGCGGGCGCTTCCTCGAGCGCGTGCCTTTCCGTCCCCGCTGCGGACGCCGCACATAACTCTCTGTCGCCGTAACACAAATCATCTTCGTCGACGACGCGCGCCGCGCTCGATGCCTGTGGCGAGCACACCGAAAAGATATGTGGCTCGGATGTTGCTGAAGCAGGGCAAGGACCTGCGAACCGCAGCGGATCCCGCGGGCTCGTCGGACCCGGCGCCTCCGCGAGGAGTCGGATCGCGCATCGATTTCGAAGTCATCACAGATCTGGAGATACAGCAATGAATCGTTCATCCCTGGCCACTGCGATCGTCGCGGCGATGTGCGCTGCCGGCGCGGCTCACGCCGAAGAAGCGGCAGCGCCGTCGGGTCCGTTCGCGATCGAGAACTTCACGACGACGGTGAAGCTGACCACCGACTATCGCGCGCGCGGGATCAGCAACTCCGATGGTCCAGCGATTCAGGGCAGCCTGGATTGGGGATACAACGGTTTCTTCGTCGGCGCGTGGGCGTCGAACACCGAGTTCTCGGATGCGAACATCGAGATCGACTACTACGGCGGTTACAAATTCGCGTGGGCCGGGCTGAACTTCACCCTGCAGGGCATCTACTACACCTTCCCGGGCGACGAGTCCGATGCCTCGGAGGGCCTCGATCCGCCGGGCTTCGATCCGATCTTCGGCCGCACGCCGTTCCCCGACGGCACCGATCCGGCGCTGTTCTCCAACGCGAGCCCGACGAACGTGCAGCCCTACCTCGGTCAGCTGCCCGACATCGACACCGATTACTTCGAAGTGAACCTCGGCGTCGCGAAGACCTTCGACGTCGCGATGAGCCCGACGCTCGCGATCAACTATCACTTCTCGCCGGACTTCTTCGGCGAGGACGGCAACAGCCATCACGTCGGCGCCTCGTTCGGCTTCACGCTGCCGATGGGCCTCTCGCCGTACATCATGGGCGGGCATCAGGACGTCGAGGGCGACGAGTACTCCGCCTATTTCGGGACGCCCGACGGCTACGACTGGGACTACTTCCAGGTGGGCGCGACGTACACGGTCATCGGCTTCACGCTGGACCTGTCGTACGTGTGGGCGACGGAAGGAGGCGATTGCCTGGGTGCGGGCCAGCCGCTGTGCGCGTTCAACGGCGGATTCGAGACCTTTTACAACAACTATGCGTACGGCGCGGAAGGCGGCACCTCGTACAAGGACCTGACCGACGACGCCGTGGTGTTCTCGATCTATCGCACCTTCTGAGCCGATGGCCGCGGCGCGAAGAGCTCCCGCCGCGGCCCCGCCTTCCTCGACCCGCAGCCCGGGCGAAAACGCGCGATGAGGATCCCGGATTCGCTGCGCTCATCCGGGCCAGGAGATCGCCGCCGCCCGCGCACGGGCGGCGGCGTGCGTGAGGGCTAGAACGTCCGCGAGACGCTGAAGACGACCTTGCCGTCGATCAGATCGTGGAAGTTGTGATCGCCCGGCAGCGGTGCGTCGACGTAGACGCCCTCGAGATCGCTGCTCTCGTCGGTGCCGTGGTAGCTCAGGTCCAGCGTGAAGCCGAGCACCGTCTTGGTCACTCCCGCGTTGAAGTAGACGTAGTCGTAGCCGCCGGACTGATCGCCCTCGAAATCGGTATAGCCGACGTTCGTATAGAGACCCCAGTCGCCCGGCAGGGTCAGGCCGAAGTTGCCTTCGACGGTGTGGTTGTTGCCGTCCTCGCCGAAGGTGTCCGGTGAGAAGTAGTAGTTGACGCCGACCGTCGGCGCGAGCTGCCCTTCGAAGGTGTGAACCGCGCCGATGTTCACTTCGCCGTAGTCGGTCTCGACGCCGTTACCGGGATCCAGGCCCTCGGAATAGTCGTCTTCCTCGCCGGGGAAGGTGTAGTAGATGCCCTGCAGCGTCCAGTCGATGCCCAGCCAGCTCCAGGTGTAGCCGCCGTAGTAGTCGATCTCGATGTTCGCATCCGAGAACTCGGTGTTCGACGCCCAGGCGCCGACGAAGAAGCCGTTCCACGCCCAGTCGATACTGCCTTGGACTGCGGGCCCGTCCGAGTTCGAGATCCCGCGGAATAGATAGTCGTTCGTCAGCGAGAGCGTCGCGCTGAAGTTGCTCGCCGCGAACGGGCCCGCATCGACGGGCGCTTCCTCGGCGCGCGCCGCATTGCCCGCAGCGGCCAGCGCGAACACCGAAAGACCGAAAACCAGGGATTTACGCATGCTGAACTCCAGTCGTGTCGGCCGACATTCGCCGTGGCCAGATTTCCGTCCCAAAATGATGCATCGAACATACCGATGTTTCAGTACGATAAAAACATATTTAAACCCGCCCTTCAAGATTGATGCTGGCCGGGCGTCACGGTTCAGCGACGCCGACGCAGGGCGATAACCTGCGCAAGCTTCACGACGCGCCGGCGCCACCGCGCGCGGCATCACTGGGGGATCGATGGACATCGCAAGCAATTCACGGCGCCTGCTCGCGCGGGCGGTCGTGGGCGGGATTTTCGTGCTGTCGGCCGCGACGGCGGCCGCGGAATGGAGCACGACGGTGGGACCTGGCATCGACGTCGAGGCGACGGTCGATCTCGGCTTCGGCGGCTTCGGCAACTGGGGGACGAACTTCGGCGTCGGCCGCCTGAACCCGCACACGGGCGAGTCGGAAGGCGATCCGCTCTACGGCGAGTCGTACATCGAACCCGCGCTGCTGTTCGCGCGCGGCTTCGAGTCAGGCCACGAGATCTACGGCCAGGTATCGACGGTCGCCGCAGTGACGCTCGGCGACGGCGATCCGGGCGGGTTCACCAGCGGCGGCGACGGCCAAATCGCGCTCGAAACGGCGCAGCTCGGCTGGCGCAGCGGCAGCCTCGAGGACGCGGCGACGCGGCCCGTGTTCGAGGTATCGGTCGGCCCGCAGGAATTCGACGTCGGCGACGGCTGGTTGATCGACGACGGCAACTTCGACGCCGGCGACGACGGCGCCACCTGGCTGCTGCCGCGCCAGGCCTTCCGGCGCGCGTTCATCGGCCGCATGGACTATCGCCGGGTCCACGTCGATGCGTTCTTCGTCGAAGCCGATCGCGATCAGGAGAACACGGCCATCGCCGGCACCAACCTCGAATACAGAATCGGCGACGGCCACCTGGGCCTGTTGTGGTTCGAGGTCGTCGACACCGACGTGCCGAATCTCTATGCGGCGCGCGACGGCATGGAGACGCTGAGCCTGCGCGCCAACGATCTGCGCTGGCGCGGGATGCCCAATCTCGCCTTCCACGCCGAGTACACGCGCCAGATGGGCGCCGGCGACGACGGGGATTTCGAAGCCGAAGCCTGGTACGGCGAGACGGGCTATACCTTCGCTACGCTGCCGTGGACACCGACGTTGAGCTACCGCTATGCGTATTTCTCGGGCGACGCCGATCCGACCGACGCCACGCGTCGCGAGTTCGAACCGTTCTTCTACGGCTTCGACAAGCGCGGCTGGGGCACCTGGTTTCAGGGTGAAATCGGCGGCGGCTGGTTCCTGTTCAACGCGAACCAGCGCAACCACTATGTGCACCTGAACGCGATCCCGAACGAGCGCTGGAGCGTCGGTGTGATGGGCTTGAGCTTCGATCTGGCGGAGAGCAACTACCTGGGCGCCCCCGTCACCGACAAGCACTTCGGCGACGAATTCAATGCCTATGCCGACTGGTCGGTCACGGACAGCGTGATCCTGAGCCTTGCCTACGGCGTGATGTTCCCCGGCGACGGCGGCGTGCAGGCCCTGGGCGACGACGAGGACTTCCACACGCTGGAAGGTGCGATGTACCTGAGCTTCTGAGCGAAGACTGGCAGACGCGCCCCGGCTCGCAGGTGCGGGCCCCGGGGGGCGCGCCAGCGCGCTCAACGAATCTCGGGATAGAAGGGGCTGCTGCCCTTCATCAGCGGATTGCCCGGCACCGCTTCCCGCGCCGGCGCTATTTCGACCCTGGCGAACTCCGCCGTCTCGCGCGGCGCGAGCGGGCGATACGTCTTGTTCGATGCCTTGTAGGCGACCCGCGGGCTGGACGAAGGCCCGGCCTCGTGTCGCGTGGGACTGCCGCCGGCTGCCGATACCGGCGAGCTCAGGCCGATCGACACGGTGGCGAGCACGAAGGCGAACAGCCGGGCGTGCTTGAAAGGGCAATACTGGCGCATGCACATTCTCCTGTGGCGAGCATGGCATCCGATGCGTGCTCGATGATTTTGCACCGGACGGGGGCGTCGACGACCCACGACGAACCGTAGCGCCCCACCAGAAGGCGGCACCAACGGAAATAGCCGAAGCCAAGACTCGACTTTCTCTGCGGCAGGCGGGCGCTGCGCCGAAGAAAGCGTCGCGTAGCGGCCGTGAAAACCGTCGCGAGC
>JBFWSI010000347.1:0-4891 GCA_050248455.1 Gammaproteobacteria bacterium
TCGGCGGGCGGCCCGGACGGTCCGTCCAGCGGCTTCACGTCCGGCACGAGCTGCACGAGATAACCGGAAGCGAAGCGCGCCGCGAGGCCGAGATGGCGGAGGATCTGCACCAGCAGCCACGCGGAGTCGCGACAGGAGCCGGCGGCGCGGGCCAGCGTGTCCTCCGGCGCCTGCACGCCGGGCTCGAGGCGGATCAGATAGCGCGTCTCGCGCTGCACGCGCTGGTTCAGCTCGACGAGGAACTCGATCGTCGGACGCGGCGTGCGCGGCACGCTCGCGAGCCATGCCGTGAGCCGCGGTCCCGCGGGCTCGGCGAGCCTGAACGGCGCGAGCTCGTGCGCGCTCTCCGGCGCATAGGCGAACGGAAACTGCTCGGCGCCGGGTTCGAGGAAGAAATCGAAAGGATTGATCGTCGCCATCTCGGCGAGCAGATCGATCTCGATGCGGAGCTCGCGCGTGCGCTCGGGAAAGACCAGTCGCGCGAGAAAGTTCGCCTGCGGATCCTGCTGCCAGTTGATGAAGTGCTCCGTCGGCGTGACGCGCAGCGAATAGGACAGGATGCGCGTGCGGCAGTGAGGCGCCGGCCGCAGCCGCAGGATCTGCGGCCCGAGATGCACGAGACGATCGTAGCGATAGTGCGTGACGTGGTTGAGCGCGATGTGGATCGACACGGCGCGACTCCCGATGAACTCACGGTGAGCTTATCGGGGCCTCACGAGCCGCGCAAAGCGCGCGTGGAGAAGATCGCGGCGTGCACCGCGCAGCTGCACCGAGCTGGAGCGCGCTTGCCCGTCGCGTGGGCGCATGGCCCGGCGACGGTGCGCGCGCCGCGTGGCGGCGCGCTCAGAGCCGCACGTACTCGTACTCGACGGGCTTGTTGTTGATGCCGCGTTCCGGCGGCGCGAGCCAGGCCGCCATCTTCCCGGGCTCGGTCACGCGTTGCATCAGGCTCTGCACGTACGCGCGATCCTCGGCGCTCGGCAGCCAGCCGCCGATGTCGCGCTCGAACTCGGCGGCCGGGATGCGCCGGCCGTCCGGATCGGTGGCCACGTTCGCCCAGCTGCCGATCGCGCGCCGGAAGCGCACGGCCGGCAGCGTGAGCTGGACGTCGTGACCGGCGCGCTTGATCATCATGTTCCAGCGCTTGAGCCCCATCTCGCAGTCCTTGACGTAGGCGAGGCGCGCGACTTCGTTCATCGCATTGCGCATCGGCACCTGCTCGACCGTCACGCCGGCCTCGCCGTCCGGCACTTCGAATTCGAAGACCTGATCGACGGCGCGGTGATCCTCGTACAGCGCCTCGTCCGGGCGGCCCTTGATGCCGTTGGCGAAGCTGCTCGCGGCATTCGACGACACCTCGGAGCCGAAGAGATCGAGCGAGGAGCTGAACCAGAAGTTCAGGTAGCGCTGGAGCAGCGGCAGATCGATCGCGCCGGCGCGCCGGATCGCGGCCGGATCGTCGGTGCCGAGCTCCTTCATCACTTCAAGCGTGCGCCGGATCACGCGCGAGAGGCCCGTCTCGCCGACGAACATGTGGTGCGCTTCCTCGGTCAGCATGAAGCGGCAGGTGCGCGCGAGCGGATCGAAGGACGACTCGGCGAGGCTCTTCAGCTGGTACTTGCCGTCGCGATCGGTGAAGTAGGTGAAGCAGAAGAAGGACAGCCAGTCCGAGATCGGCTCGTTGAAGGTGCCGAGGATGCGCGGCTTGTCGACGTCGCCGGAATGGCGCGCGAGCAGCTCCTCGGCTTCCTCGCGGCCGTCGCGCCCGAAGTAGGCGTGCAGCAGGTAGACCATCGCCCACAGGTGGCGGCCTTCCTCGACGTTGACCTGGAACAGATTGCGCAGGTCGTACAGCGACGGACAGCTGTGACCCAGCAGGTGCTGCTGCTCGACCGACGCGGGCTCGGTGTCGCCCTGCGTGACGATCAGCCGCCGGAACTGCGAGCGGAACTCGCCCGGCACCTGCTGCCACACGGGCTGGCCGAGCATGTCGCCGAAGCCGATGCGACGATCGGGCACGGCATCGGCGAGAAAGATGCCCCAGCGATACTCGGGCATCCGCACGTAGTCGTAGCTCGCCCAACCTTCGGCATCGACGCCGACGGCCGTGCGCAGGTAGACGTCGCGCTGCGCGAAGTCGTGCGGGCCCATCTCGTCCCACCAGCTCAGGAAATGCGGCTGCCAGTGCTCGAGCGCCCGCTGCAGCGTGCGATCCTGCGAGAGGTTGACGTTATTCGGGATACGGTCGGTCAGGTTGACGCTGGACATGCACATTCCCTCGGTTGTTGGCGTTCATGACGCTCTCAGTATGTTTCGACGTGATAGCGATTCGCGGCGCGCAGCGACGCGAGCAGCGCCGGCCAGTCCGCGTCGTGCTGCCGGCAGACCTCGGCGAAGGCGGCGTCGACGCCGCGCTCCATGCCGGCCAGCCCGCACAGGTAGATGTAGCACTCGGGATCGCAGAGCGCGGCGAACACGCGTGCGTGCTGTTCGCGGATCAGATCCTGCACGTAGCGGCGCGGTGCATCGGGCACGCGCGAAAAGGCGAGATGGACCTCGATGAAGTCCGCAGGCAGCTTCGTCAGCGGCCCGAAGTAGGGCAGCTCGCCCGGCGCGCGCGCGCCGAAGAACAGCAGGTTGCGCCCGTCCTCGCCGCGGCCGCGCCGGCGGCGTCGGCGTTCCGTCATCGCGCGCATCGGCGCCGCGCCGGTGCCGGTGCAGATCATCAGCAGGCTCGCGCCCGGATGGTTCGGCATCAGATAGCTGCTGCCGAAGGGACCGACGACCTGCACGGTGTCGCCGCGCGCGAGATCGCAGAGATGGTTCGAGCACACGCCGTGCACGGCCTGGCCGTCGTGATCGCTGGCCACGCGCCGCACCGTCAGCGCGACGTTGTTGTAGCCCGGGCGCTCGCCGTCGCGCGGGCTCGCGACCGAGTAGAGCCGCACGTGGTGCGGCCGCCCGGCCGCGTCGACGCCGGGCGGCAGGATGCCGATCGACTGGCCCTCGAGCAGCGGGAACGCGGTGCGCCCGAAATCGAGCACGAGATGGTGGATGTCGGCGGACGCCTCGTCGGCGGTGAGCCGGAAGTTGCCGCTGACCGTCGCGACGGCCGGCCGCGCCGGCGTATAGAGGCCGACATAGGGATGGGCGGCCGACCACGGCGGTGCCGCCGACGTCGCCGTCTCCACCGCGGCGAGTTGCGGAATGATCTCGACGGCCGCATCGATCGGATCGGCGGATGGGGCCTGCTCGGCCGGCAGGCTGTCCCAGCCGAGCTGTTCGTCGAAGGCGTAGACCTGCGCGCTCGACACTCGACGGTAGCTGTCGATCGCGCCGGTCGGGCAGGGCGGAATGCAGGCGTTGCAGCCGTCGCAGCGCTCGAAACGAATCGCGTAGTTGCGCGCGTCGTGGCCGATCGCGCCCGCCGGGCAGTGTTCCTCGCAGGTGTTGCAGCGGATGCAGACCTCGGGATCGATCAGGTGCTGGCGGACGAGAGGGGCCACGGCGCTCATCGCTGCCTTCAGTTGAAGCGCACGTAGGCGAAGTCGGCGGGCTGGTTGTTGATCCCGCGCGCGGGCGGTGCGATCCAGTTCGCGTACTGGCCCGGCGCGGTGATGCGGCCCATCAGCGAGCGGACGAAGGCGTGATCGGCGCTGCTCGGCAGCCATTCGAGATGATGACGCGTCCAGTCCACCTCCGACAGCACGCGGCCGTCCGGCGCGATGTGGCAGCCGGCGAAGCTGCCGATCTTGCGGTTGAAGGCCTTGTGCGGCAGCTTCAGCGTGAAGTCGATGCCGGTCTTCGCGATGATCCGGTTCCAGCGATCGACGCCGGCCTGGCAGTCGGCGATGTAGTCGTCGCGCAGGCGCTCGTTCAGCGCGTTCAGCGCCGGTGCGTGCCGCGTGACGAGGCGATCGCCCGCGACCTCGAGCACGGGATACTCGTCGAGCGTCAGCTCGTGGTCGTCCTCGAGCTTCGTCTCGTTGAAGCGGCCCTTGAGGCCCGCGGTGTAGAACAGCGCCGCGTTCGACGACACTTCGGAGCCGTAGAGATCGAGCGTCACGCTGAAATGGAAGTTCAGATAGCGCTGGATCGTCGGCAGATCGATCGCGCCCAGCGCGCGCACCTGATCGGGCGCCTCCGCCGTGTGCTGCTGCATCAGCTCGCAAGTCCGTTGCAGGATGCGGCCGATCCCGCTCTCGCCGACGAACAGGTGATGCGCTTCCTCGGTCAGCATGAAGCGGCACGAGCGCGCGAGCGGATCGAAGCCCGACTCGGCGAGCGCGGCGAGCTGGTACTTGCCGTCGCGGTCGGTGAGGAAGGTGAAGAAGAAGAACGACAGCCAGTCCGGCGTTTCCTCGTTGAAGGCGCCGAGGATGCGCGGATTGTCGACGTCGCCCGAGCGGCGCTCGAGCAGCGCGTCCGCTTCCTCGCGGCCGTCGCGCCCGAAGTAGGCATGCAGCAGGTAGACCATCGCCCACAGGTGACGGCCTTCCTCGACGTTGACCTGGAACAGGTTGCGCAAGTCGTACAACGACGGGCAGCACAGGCCGAGCAGGCGCTGCTGCTCGACCGATGCGGGCTCGGTGTCGCCCTGCGTGACGATGATCCGGCGCAAGGTCGAGCGGTATTCGCCCGGCACTTCCTGCCACGCCGCCTCGTCCTTGTGCGCGCCGAAGTTGACCTGGCGTGCCTGCTCGGTCGGCGTCAGGAAGATGCCCCAGCGGTAGTCCGGCATCTTCACGTAGTCGAAGTGCGCCCAGCCGTTGGTCTCGACGCTGATCGCGGTGCGCAGGTAGACGTCGGCCGTGCGCGTGCTCTCCGGTCCCATCTGTGCCCACCAGTCGAGATAGGCGGGCTGCCAGTGCTCGAGCGCCCGCTGCAGCGT
>JBFWSI010000348.1:0-4870 GCA_050248455.1 Gammaproteobacteria bacterium
GTCACCAAGCGCGCGGCCAGCGTGCAAGATACATCGATTGCGCAACGTCCTGCGCGGCGCATCGGCATGCGCAACGACCTTCCGCGCGTTCGCGAGCGACGGCTCGCCGTCGATGCAATCTTTCGGCGCTGCTCGCTTCACTCTCGACGTCGTTCGAGCGACGCTCGCCGTCGGCGGCCTGCGCGGCACGCGGCGGACGCCCTTCCGCGCCTCGTAGCGGTCGGGAATTCTCCGTCAGGCGGGGCAAAGTTCTTCCCAGGCATCGATGCCTGCCTCCGAAAGCGCAAACGGAGGTGCTTAAATCTGCGCATGAGCCTGACGCTGCCTTCCGCGAACGAGCTGCGCGCGGCCAGCGACGACGCTGCAGGGGCCGACGCGCTCGCGCGGCGTGACCTCGTGTACGCCCTCCTCGCGGCCGCGATCGTGTTCGTGATTGTCCTGCGCTTCGATCTGGCCGCGGCGTTGTTCGACGTGGCCCGCCTGCCGCACGCACGGCGGCCGGACGAGCTGCTGCTCGCCGGCCTCGTGCTGATCGTGGCCCTGTCGTGGTATTGCGCGCGACGCTGGCACGAGGCGCTGCGCGAACGCGCCTTGCGCGAACGCCTGGACGCCTCGCTCGCACGCAGGCTCGAACACGAGTCGGCGCTGCTGGCGGACAACCGGCGCCTGCTCGCCCGGCTGTCCAGCCTGCAGGAAGAGGAACGCGTGCGGATCGCACAGGAGCTGCACGACGCCTTCGGCCAGCACCTCACGGCGATCAATGCCAATGCCTCCGCGATCACCGGCCTGCTCGACGGCGGCGCTACCGTGCCGATGGAGCTGCCGCAGCGAATCATCGACAGCATCGAGTTTCTCGCCGCCTCGACGCGCGCGATGCTGACCACGCTGCGCCCGCCGTCCTTGAGCGCCGCCGGCCTCGTGCCGGCCGCACGCGATCTCGTCGCCGAATGGCAGCGCACCGCGCCGCGCGTGCGCTGGGCGTTCAGGGCCGACGGCACTTTCGACGCGGTACCGGACGGCACGGCGCTGACGATCTACCGCATCCTGCAGGAGTCGCTGCAGAACTGCGTGCGTCATTCCGCGGCCGGCGAAGTGCAAGTGACGCTGCGCATCACCTCGAAGAGCGCCTCCTGGAGCGATCTCGAAGCCATCGTCGAAGACAACGGCATCGGCTTCGATCCGGCGCGGACCGGACGCGGGCTCGGCGTGCTCGGCATGCGCGAGCGCGCCCGCGCCCTGCACGGACGGGTCGATATCACGCCGCGCCGGCCGCAGGGCACGAAGGTCCACTGCGTGCTGCCGCTGCCCGTCGACGCCGTGCGCCAGACATGATGAGCGGCCCCGCGATCACGGCCCTGCTCATCGACGACCACGCCGTCGTCCTGCAGGGCTATCGCACGCTGCTCGAGCAGGCGGGCATCCAGGTCCTCGGCACCGCGCGCTCGACCGCTGATGGGCTCAAGGCCTTCGGCGAGCTGCGTCCGCGCGTGACCGTCACCGATCTCGCGATGCCCGACGCACACGGGCTGGACGTCATCAAGTCGATACGGCAGATCAGCGCGGCGGCCGGCATTCTCGTTTTCTCGATGCACGACGACGTCGTGCTCGCCTCGCGTGCCCTGCACGCCGGCGCGACGGCCTACGTCACCAAGACCAGTCCGTCGCTGCTGCTCGTCGAGGCGGTCAGGCGGGTCGCGGCGGGCGAGCGCTATCTCAGTCCCGACATCGCGCTGAAGCTCGCGATCGATCGCACGGCCGGGCAGCGCCCCGCGATCGACGCGCTCTCGCCGCGCGAATTCGAATGCTTCAGGCTGATTGCCGAAGGCCACCGGACGCCGGACGTGGTTGCCCGCATGAATCTGTCCACGGGCACCGTGGCCAATCTCAAATCCCGCGTGATGCGCAAACTCGGCGCGACGACGACCGTCGAGTTGATCCGCATCGGCGTCGAACAGGGTGTGGTCAGACAGAACGTGTAGCGACCGCGCCAATCCTCAGTCGAGCCGCTCGGGCTCGGCGACGAGGATGCCCTGGCTGATCGCGAGGCGAACGAGCTCCGAGATGCTGTTCAAGCCCAGCTTCTCCTTGATGCGCCCGTAGTAGTTCGACACGGACTTCGGCGCGATGGAGAGGGTTTCCGCGATCTGTGCCGCGGTCTTGCCATTGACCATCAGGCGAAAGATGTCGAACTCCCGATCGGTGAGCGCGGAGATCGGATTGTCCTTGCCCATCATCCCCGACAGCACCAGCGCCTGTGCAACGTCGTGGCTGATGTGGCGATTGCCGGCCGCCGCACAGCGCACCGCATGCACGAGCTCCTCCGGCGGGCTGGTCTTGGTCACGTAACACACGGCGCCGGCCTTCAAGGCGCGTGCGGCGAAGATCGGATCGTCGTGCATCGAGAACACGACGATGCGGGCGTTGTGCCGGCGATTGAGCATGCGGCGGATCGCCTCCAGCCCGCTGACGCCGTTCATCGACAGATCCATCACCACTACGTCCGGCGCATGCTCGACGAAGGCGCGGTACGCTTCCTCGCCGTCCGCGGCTTCCCAGGTCGACACGACATCCGCCTGTTCGAGCAGCTCGCGACAGCCCTTGCGGATGATGATGTGATCGTCGACGAGCAGGACGCTTAGGCCTGATCCCGGTTTCATGCAGCAGTTCGTTCCCAATTTGGGGCGCAGGACGGTGACGCGGACACGCCGACGTCGGGGCCCACTGGATCGCCAAGCGGAGATCATGCCCAATCGGCGTCGACTCGGCGCGGGAGTCCAGCACGGGTCGGACGGGACGTACGCCCGAGCGATCGGGAAGCGGCGCCGATCGGCCACGGACGACTACTGACGTACAAAGCTCGAGAGTCGGCGTCGCACGCGTTCGTCTTGGTAGCCCGGGAGCGCAGCGAACCCGGGGGCGAGCCTGTCCGCGCGGCGCAGTCCGAAATTCCCGATCCCGGGTTCGCTGCGCTCACCCGGGCTACGAATATAGATCTCTGCGCGAAAACTGCGGCACGCGAGGTCGCCGCGTTGCCCTCGGTGAATTGGATGTCCTCAGCGGCACTCAGCCGCGGCAGCGTCTCTGGATGCCGGCGACGCCCGTTCTCACACCGGACGAGACGGAAGTCGGGCCCCAGCAACATATGCACGGGTACTTCTGCCGGGTAGGGAAGGCGACCTACGATCGCCCGGATTCAATCCCTGAGCAGGCGCTTCGGCCCAAGCCATCCCTTGAAACCGACCGGGGCAGGCGGCGAGAAGCTGCGATGTCCGAAAGTCAAAGGCGGTGTGGTCGAGCTTGTGATACGCGTCACCTGGGATCCGGCGCGTCGTCTCGACGAAGATCCCGGGTTTCGCTTCGCTGCACCCGGGCTACGGAGATTGGGCCTGCAGGCGGTTCATCGCGATGCGTCAGCCCTAGCTACGTCTGTTCATGCGCCCGGCGAGCGCTTCTTCGTCTGCACTCGCTGACCCAGCATCACGAGCGCACCTGCGAACATGATCGATGCAGGCGGTAGAGGCACGGCCGACAGCCGTTCCAGGCGCAAATCATCGGCAGTCGCGCGAAAAGTTCCGATGATGAGCACACCGCTCCGACAAGGTCTGCCTGCCGAAAAGAATTTGCAACGAGGTTACGTCGAACAGTTCGGCTGGCGGCGGTGTAAGCGGGAAATCAGCGGACGCTAACGCGGAGCCTGCGCTGTACTCGAAGTAAATGACGACCTCGTCGATGCCGGGGGTGGCCGACTCGTTCTCCTCATTGTCGAAATCAAGAAAGAGCCGGAAGCTATCTGCGTCGTCGCTCCCCCGACTGACCCAGGCGTAATTGCTCAATGCCGGCGCTTGCCCCAAGAAATGTATGTCGCCTACATCGAGCTCGGCCGCATGGACGACATCGTCGTAAGAGGCGAAGGCATGGCAAAGCCCCGCCGAGCAGGAGTGCTTTTTTTCCTCGATGATCAGCGTGCCCCTCACCGAATCGCCGACATCGAAAAGAGAACTCAGGAAATCGTCTACATGATTGATCGTTGCAGATACCGACCAGGTCGCCGTGGCCGCTTTCGCGGGCGCCGCACTCAGAACCAATGAAAGCGATACGCAAAGCGCAGTTATATGACGGAGTTCCATTGCCCCCACCCAATCGATCTTTTATCCGCACATTCGGAACATTAACGCATCAATCGCACGGCTTCCATCGTCGCTTCTCGCGAGGCATCGCACGCCGCAAGCCAGTGCGCGCTCATCGCTCCGGCGGTTCGCGCTCGCTGTGACCGATCTGAACGACCTGTCCTTCCGATACCACCAGTTGCGTGACCGGGAAGGTCGCCGCCTGTTTCGGTTTCTTCACCACGTTGTGATAGACCCACATCTCCAGCCCGTTGCCGACGACCGACTTCGCGGCCGGATCGCCGAGCGCGGCGAGCGCGTCGGTGCTCGAATGGTTCATCACGAGATCGAGAAAGTCCTTTTCGGACCAGGGCCCGCGCGTCGCGTCGGCGAGCGCCGCGCCGCCGGCACAGAGCAGGGCGATCGATATCGTTGCGACGAGGCGCAGGCGCTGCGATCGAGGATCTTTCATTGCGGTGACTCCAGAGCGGGATGTGGATCGGAATGTGACGGCGCTGCCGGAGATGCGGGCGGGTCCCGCGCGGGCGCATCACGGCAGCCCAGACCGAGCAGGTTCAAAGCGGCCGCCGGCGCACCGCCGCCTTCGCCGCTCTCGGTCAGGAAGCGCAATTGCACGCCGTAGGCCTCGCGTTCGAGCGCGAGGCGGCCCGCGCAGTCCAGGCCGGCACGGAGCTTGCCCGCCTGCCGCTGCAGGTGATGGACGAACTCGTGCACCAGATAGCTCTGCGCCTGTGTGTCGCGCT
>JBFWSI010000349.1:0-4864 GCA_050248455.1 Gammaproteobacteria bacterium
TGCACCCGCATGATCGTTCGGTGACGCCTGCGCAGCTGCCTGCCCCGAGTCGATGCGGCGCAGGCTAGCGACGCTGTGAGAAGCTTTCGTGACGGATTGATGACGGCTTGCTGCTTTTCTCGGCAATCGAAACGCGACACCGGGATCCTCGGCCGTCGAAGATCCCGGGTTCCGCTTCGCTGCACCCGGGCTACGAAGCGATCGAATTCGTAGCCCGGGTGGAGCGCGCAGCGCGTAACCCGGGATCCGGGAGAAGCGAGACGTGGCGGATGAAGATTTCGTGACGGTGCTAGGCGCGGACGCGGCGCGCAGGTAAGGTGCCGGCCGTCATGCGATCGTTGACCTGGCTTGCTGGCGCGAAGAAGCTCATGCGGGATCGGCCTGCGCCGCGCCTCCTCGCCGCCGCGTGCTTCGCGCTCGCGAGCGCAACGGTCGCGGCGATCGCCTACGAGGATGTGCGGCGCGCGCGAGATGTGCAGGCTGCGCTCACGACACTCGCGGACGTGCCGACGACGCAGGAAACGTCTGCGCAGGATCCGCGCGAGGGGCGCGAGCACTTGCCGTCTCTCGCGCTGTTCGGCATCGAGGCCGATCCCGCTGCGCCGACGGCAACGGCCGTGCCGCCGCCCCCCGCGGTGGAGACGCTGCCCGCCTCGTCGACGCCGCTGCGCCTGTTCGGCGTGATCGCGGCGAAGACGCCCGCGGCCGCCCGCGCCTTCGTCGGCAGCGACGACGCGACGCAGCTCATCCTGCGCCCGGGCGAGCGCCTGCCGGACGGCGCGGCGCTGATCGAGGTCGCCGCGCGCGGCGTGGTCCTCGAACGCGCGGGCCGCCGCGAATGGCTTGCCCTCCCGGTGGACACGGCGCACACGGGTGAAGCACCGGCCGTGCGGCCGCGCTTCATGGCGCGCCCCGTGGCGCGACTGGCGCCGCCGTCATAACGGAATGCCGCTCGCACTGCCTCTTCGTAGCCCGGAAGAAGCGAAGCGGAATCCGGGATTGGGCCGATCCGAAGTCTGGCCGCCTGCAGTGCCGGAACGCCGAACCCGGATTCCGCTTCGCTTCTTCCGGGCTACAAGATCGCGGGCCACAGGATCCGCAACGGAGCCGACTCTTGGCGGGATACGCGAATTGTGAGCTACAAGCCTTTGCCTGAGATATGAAACGGGTTTACCGTAAGGCAGGAAACTGCCCGTATGACCGCCCTGCCGATGCCTCGACCCGCGCTCGCTCCCGTCGCCTTTGCCGTGATCGGCGCGGCCGTGCTCGCGCTGGGCTGGCGCGACTGGCAGCGCCTCGCGACGCTGCCACCGGTGTCCTCGGACCCGGTGTCCGCGCAGGCGGAAGCGTCGCGCGACGCGGCGCCGGCCGCCTCGCGCGCGGGACTGGATCGACTGCCGCTGTTCGGCGACGCCGAAGCAGGCGCCGAGCAGGCGCCGCCACCGCCCGCACCGGTCGTCGAAGAAGCGACGCTGCCGGAATCGACCGCCGGCTATCAGCTCTTCGGCATCATCGAAGCGGACGTCAGCACCTCGGCGCGCGCGATCGTCGGCAGCGCCGACGGCGAGCAACGCGAGTATCGCGTCGGCGACACGATGCCGGACGGCGCGCGCGTGCATGCCGTGCGCGAGCGCGCCGTGATCTTCGAGCGCGACGCGCAGCTCGAACGACTCGCGCTGCCGGCGGCGGATGCGTCGGACGCGGCGAATGCGGGCGGCTTCGCGCGCAATCGGCTGCCCGGCGCCGGCGCCCCCGGCCTCATTCCCGATGCGAGCTATGCGCCCCAGGACTTCACGCCGGCACCGCCGCCCGAAAGCTTCGTGCCGATGCCGCCCACCGACGTGCCGCCGCCGGCCGTCGAAGCCGCGCCGGAAGGCGCACCGGCCTCACCATGACGCCATCGCCAGCGCGCGCTCACGCGCCCGTCCGTCGTGCACGCCAGAAAGGATGCCGCCCGTGAGCACGCCTGCAGATCCGATCGCCCGTCTGAAACCGCTCGCGCTGGCGCTGCTGGTCGCGCTGGCACCGCTGGCAGCGGCGCAGGAAGTCGCGCCGCTGCCCGCCGAGACCCGGGCCGGCACGCCGCCGCCGGAAGAACATTCGCTGACCCTGAACTTCAAGGACGCCGACATCCGTGCCTTCATCAGCGCGGTCGCCGATCTGACGCACCAGAACTTCGTCGTCGATCCGCGCGTGCAGGGACGCGTGACCGTGATCTCCTCGGCGCCGACTGATCCCGACGATCTCTACGAGGTCTTCCTGTCGATCCTCAAGGTCCACGGCTTCACCGCGGTGAAGAAGGACGGCGTGACGAAGATCGTGCCCGAGATGCTCGCGAAGCAGGACGCGACGCCGACGATCGCGCCCGGCAGCCTGCGCGCGGGCGAGGAGATCGTGACGGGCGTGATCCCCGTGCACTTCGTGTCGGCCGCCGAGCTCGTGCCGATCCTGCGCCCGCTGCTGCCGCAGGACTCGCACATGGCGGCGACGGTCGGCACCAACGTGCTGATCGTTGCGGACTCCGGCGCCAACGTGAAGCGCATGGTCGACATCGTCGGCAAGCTCGACCTCGACACCACGCACGGCATCGACGTCGTGCGTCTCGACTACGCGACGGCGACCGACGTCGCGCAGCTGCTCGAGACCCTGACGACCAAGGCGCGCGGCGCGAATCCGCCGGGCGGCGAGGCGCAGGCGGCGTTCGCGGCCGACGAGCGCACCAACAGCATCCTGCTCGCCGGCTCGCCGCAGATGAAGCTGCGCTACCGCGCGCTGATCTCTAGCCTCGACACGCCGGCCGGCGAGACCGAAGCGATCAAGGTCATCTACCTCAAGTATGCGACGGCCGAGGATCTCGTCTCGGTGCTGCAGGAAGTGATCTCCGGCCAGTCCTCGCCGTCGATGTCGGGCAGCGCCGCGCCGCAGGGCGGGCAAGTCCGGCAGCGCCGGCCGCTGCAGATCGCGCTCGGCGGCAATGCCGGCGGCAGCTTCGGCGACGTGCGCGTCACCGCCGACGAAGCGACCAACGCGCTGATCGTGCAGGGCCCGCCGCGCGACGTGAAGCGCGTGCTCGAGGTCGTCACGCAACTCGACGTGCGCCGCGCGCAGGTGCTCGTCGAAGGCATCGTCGCCGAAGTCTCGGGCAGCCAGGACGACGAGCTCGGCATCCAGTGGAAAACCAACCTGCCCGACACCGGCATCGTCGGCGGCACGCAGTTCCCGGGCTCGGTGTCGGGCGGCATCGACAGTCCCTTCGATCCCGAGGACGGGCCGGATTTCCTCACCGGGCTCACGCTCGGCTATCTGTCGGGCGGCGATCTGCGCGGCCTCATCCGCGCGCTGGCCGGCAACCAGTACACGAACGTGCTGTCGACGCCGAGCCTGATGACGCTGGACAACGCCGAGGCCGAGATCGTCGTCGGCCAGAACGTGCCCTTCGTCACCGGCCAGTTCTCGAACTCGACGACCACGCCGGACAATCCGTTCCAGACCATCCAGCGCCAGGACGTCGGCATCAAGCTGCGCGTGAAGCCGCAGATCAACGAGGGCGACACGGTGACGATGGAGATCGAGCAGGAGGTCTCGAGCGTCGACGAGAGCACCGTCGGCGCCGATCTCATCACCAACAAGCGCTCGATCAAGACCAATGTGCAGGTCGACAACGGCGAGATCGTGGTGCTCGGCGGCCTCATCGGCGACGACGCGCGCGCGAACCAGGACAAGGTGCCGCTGCTCGGCGACATCCCGCTGGTCGGCAACCTGTTCAAGAACAGCCGCCGCAGCAACAACAAGACGAACCTGATGGTGTTCCTGCGGCCGCAGATCGTGCGCACTCGCGAGACCGCCGCCGAGCTGTCGAGCGCGCGCTACGAGGACATCCGCGCCAAGCAGCAGCTGCAGAACGCGACGCAGACGGAAATCCTGCTGCCGCAGCGCGGGCCCGTGCTGCCGGGCATCGTCGAATGAACGTGCCCTTCGCCTTCGCCAAGCGGCACGGCGTGCTGCTGGAGACGGGCGCGGACGGCACGGCGACGGTGGTCTACAACGCGACGACGCCGCTGGGGGTGCTGCAGGAGCTGCAGCGCGCGCTGGCCGGGCCGCTGCGCTTCGAGCGTTACGCGGGCAACGACTTCGAGCGTCGCATCCAGCTCGCCTACGAGCGCGACGCGACGCGCTCCGACGACATGCTGGCCGATCTCGGCGGCGCGATCGATCTCGCGGCGCTGGCCCACGAGCTCGAGGAGCCGACCGATCTGCTGGAGAGCGCCGACGACGCGCCGATCATCCGCCTGTTGAACGGCCTGCTCGGCCAGGCCGTCGTCGAAGGCGCGTCCGACATCCACATCGAGCCCTTCGAGCAGCGCCTCGCGATCCGCCTGCGCGTCGACGGCGTGATGCGCGAGATCATGCAGCCCTCGGTCGCGATCGCGCCGCTGGTGGTCTCGCGCATCAAGATCATGGCGAAGCTCGACATCGCCGAGAAGCGCCTGCCGCAGGACGGCCGCATCTCGCTGAAGGTCGCCAACCGGCCCGTCGACGTGCGCGTGTCGACGATCCCGAGCGGCCACGGCGAGCGCGTGGTGCTGCGCCTGCTCGACAAGCAGGCCGGGCGCCTGCGCCTCGAGCAGATCGGCATGGACGCGCAGACCACCGCGCGGCTCGACGAGCTGATCCATCGCCCGCACGGCATCTTCCTCGTCACCGGCCCGACCGGCTCGGGCAAGACGACGACGCTGTACGCGGCGCTGTCGCGGCTCAACGACCGCAGCCGCAACATCATGACCGTCGAGGATCCGATCGAGTACCTCATCGACGGCATCGCGCAGACGCAGGTCAACATGAAGGTCGACATGAGCTTCGCGCG
>JBFWSI010000350.1:0-4862 GCA_050248455.1 Gammaproteobacteria bacterium
CAGCGTCGAGGTCGACGGCGTGTCCTGGCAGATCATCAACACCCATCTCGGACTGCGTGCCGGCGAACGCGCGGCGCAGATCGATCACCTGCTCGGCGAACACTGGCTCGAGGCTGCGCTGCGCGCCGGACCGGTCGTGCTGCTCGGCGATCTGAATGCCGGTGAAGGCTCCTATGTCTGTCGTCGCCTCGGTGCGCGCCTGACGGACGTGCAGCGCGCGGTCCCGGGCTGGCGACCGCGCAACACCTGGTTCGGCCACCGGCCGACGCTGCGTCTCGATCACATCTTCGTGTCGCGCGACGTCGAAGTGGCCGAAGTCGCCGTGATCGATTCTTCGCTCGCGCGGCGCGCATCCGATCATCTGCCGCTGGTGGCGACCTTGCGCCTGCGCGCAGCGGTCGCGCGCGCGGCGTCGAGCTGTAATGTTTACAGCGAAAACTCCCCCGGAATTACACGCGACGCCATCGCTGCGCGCGACGCGTCGACCTCGTGAAGCCCGCGCGTGCCGGCGACGCTGGCACGCGCCCTGCAGTCTCCTTCCATCGGTGCAAGTGGACGCACCGTGCTTCAATTTCCGCCAAGGAGGCTTTATGCGAAAGCTCACCACGACGCTGCTGGCAGCGTCGCTCATCGCCGGCGCGCCGCTCGCGCTGGCGGACAGCAAATCTGCGCCAGACGGCGCGACGATGCTGCAAGGGGCCGATCGCGACGGCGACGGTCGCCTGAGCCGCAGCGAATACGACGCGATGTCGCCCGCTCACGGCGCAACCACCCCGCCGGCAGGGGAGGGCGTGCCGGCCACCGAGCATCAGGCGACCGTGATCGACAATTTCGAGAAACGCGATCGCGACGGCGACGGCTTCGTGTCGGCCGAGGAGCTCGACGTCCAGGACGACCTCTGAGACTACGCAAGGAGAAAGCGATGACTACGACCCTACACTCGGGCAGCACTGCCGCCGGCACCACCCGCATCATCGGCGGCGATCGGGACGGCAGCGGGCCGGGCCCGGAAGTGATGGATGCAAAAACCCTGATCGGCAACGAAGTCGTCAACGCCGCCAACGACAAGCTCGGCACCGTCGAAGCGATCATGCTCGATGTCGGCCGTGGCCGCGTCGCTTACGCCGTGCTCGCCTTCGGCGGCTTCCTCGGCATCGGCGAGAAGCTCTTCGCGGTGCCGTGGCGCGCGATGATGCTGGACGCCGATCGCAAGTGCTTCGTGCTCGACGTGCCGAAGGAGCGGCTCGAACGCGCTCCCGGCTTCGACAAGAATCACTGGCCGTCGATGGCCGATCAGCGATGGGCAACCGAAGTGCACGACTACTACGGCACGCAGCTCTACTGGGTGGATTGATATTCGCCCTGGCGACGCGGGACGCCCGGTGCGTCCCGCGCCCCTTCACGGCGATGCACGACAGGAAGTGGCGATGAAGCTGAATCCGGACACCGACGGCGCGCCACTGATCCCCGCGCTGCGCGCCGGGCACCGACGCGTGCTGGGCTTGTTTCGTCCGCTCGAGAACAGTCGCGACGACTTCGAGCGCATCGAGAAAATGAGCGTCATCTGCGAAGAGATTCGGCAGTTGCTGAGCGCCGAGCGCAGCGTGGTGTGGCCGCTGGTCGACTCCGACTCGCGCATCGCCCACGAAGCGGAGGCCCGCGCGATGCGGGCGGCCCTCCTCCACCTCGTCGATCGCCTCGAACGATTGTCGCCCGAGGAAACGGGCTTCGACCAGCTCTCGCGCCAGGCCTACGATTGCCTGCGCGACTACGTCTGCGAGCAGGAACGCGATCTGTTTCCTCTCCTTGCCGGCCTCGATGCGCCACTGCTGGCCGGCGCCGAACGGCGTCTGCGCGATTTGCGGGAGCGCCAGCTGGAACACTGAGCGAGACACATCGTCTCTCTCGACCATCTCGCGTCCGGAAGCGCAGCGAATTCAGGGCTGTGCCGCTGTCGAGCGCTGATTAATCTGGCCACGGAGAACACGGAGAAAGAAATGGATTGGCTCTGCATCTCCGTGGCCAAGTGGAGTGTGCAAATACACTCCATTGGCTGTTCGATGGCGCATGCCATGTAGGACCTTCTTCGTCATGCCCGCGCAAGCGGGCATCCACGCACTTCCCCGGCGTCCAGCGCGAAAAAAGAGTCGCCCGGCGGAGACCTCTCGTGAGGCGTGGATTCCCGCTGGCGCGGGAATGACGGCAAATGAGCGCACAGTGGAGCGTATTTGCGCTCAGCCATTCAGATTCAGTGCCTTTCCGGTAGCGCAGGCGCGCCCCGGATTCGCTGCGCTCATCCGGCTACGCGCCGTCGCAGATCAGTGAGCTTGCCGTGCTCTACGCTGCACCCGGGCTGCCCGAGGACGGGTGCTCCTCCTCGCGCTCGGCGAGATGCTCGGCCTTGCGCGCACCGCGCAGATTGAGGGCCGCAAGCACGAACTGCAGGGCGACGACGGCCCAGGCCGCGGCACCGACACCCCACACCACCCATAGCACGTTGCTCGCGAGGAAGAGCTTGAAGCCGCGCTCGCGGCGCTGCGCGCTGCGCGAGCCGACGGCCCAGGCCGCGACGGCGGTCGCGAGCATCGCGGGCCACTGCAGCCAGTCGGTGTCGGCCATGCGTCAACGGCCTCCGCCGCCGTCATTGCCGTCCGGCCGACGGCGTCGCTCGCGCGGCGGCGGGCGCACGGGGCAGGGATCCAGATCGTCCGGCAGGGTGTCGCGCCCGTAGTGGTTCCAGGCATAGCCCTCGCCTTCTTCGCATTGCTCGCGCGGCGCCGGCAGCGGCCGCCCGCGCGGCCGTCGCTGCGGGGATGGTCCATTCATCGCAGATTCCTGTCCTTGGCTCTGCGTGCAAGCTGCAAGACACATGCCCCGCCGAGGGGTCTGGAGTCGTTCTTGCATTGTCCCCGGTATCACGCGCAGCGGCCTGACGGAGAACGACGATGCAGCGGCGAGCACGCCTCGTAGTGGGGATAGGCACGGGCCTCGTGTGCGTGGCACTGCTGTCGATCGTCGTGGCGGTCTGGGTGCTCTCGCGCGACGATTGGCGCCGCGTGCGCGGGGTGCTGGCGGCCAGCGCCTCGAGCATGCTCGATCGCGAAGTGCGCCTCGACGGCCCGCTGCACTTCGATCCCGGCTGGCCGCGCACGCGCCTTGATCTCGGCGATCTCACCGTCGCGAGCAGGCCCGGCGAAGCCCCGCCGCATCTGCTGCACGTCGATCGCCTGCAGCTCGCCATCGATCTGCGGCGCCTGCTCGGCGGCGATCTGGTGCTGCCCGTCGTGATCGTCGATGCGCCCGATTTGCGCCTGGAGAAGGATGCCGACGGCCATGCGAACTGGGAGCTGCCGCCCGGGCCCGATCCGGGGCCGGAAACGCGCAGCGAGATCCCGATCATCGAGCGTCTGCAGATCGACGCCGGCCGGCTGCGCTATCGCGATCGCGGACGCGAGGTCGACCTCGACATGCATCTCGCGCGCGTCGCCGGCAGCGCCGACGAGAATGCGCCGCGCGTCGCGCTCGACGGTCGCGGCACGATGCGCGGCCAGACCCTGCGCTTTCGCGTCACGGGCGGCGCGCTGGATGCGCTGCGTGAGACGACTGCGCCGTACCCGATCGCGGGCGAGATCAAAGCCGGCGCGACGCAGGCGCGCTTCCGTGGGAGCGTGCGCGATCCCGTCGATGCGCGCGGTTTCGATCTCGAGCTGACCGTCGAAGGCGACAGTGCCGACGATTTGTATGCGCTGACCGGCATTGCCCTGCTGCCGACGCCGCCGTATCGCGTGACGGGCCGGCTGCGTCACGTGCAGGATGTCTGGCATTTCGAAGACTTCAGCGGTCGCATGGGCAGGAGTGATCTGGGCGGCAGCCTGCGCTGGCAGCCGGCCGAGCCGCGCTCGCGGCTCGACGCCCACTTCGTGTCCCAGCGATTGGCGCTCGCCGATCTCGGGCCGCTGATCGGCATGGACGATACGCCGGCGAAGGACGACGACGGACGTGTGCTGCCCGACGTGCCGCTCGCGGTCGAGCGTCTGGACGTGATGGATGCCGACGTCGTGTTCGACGGCGCGCAGGTCGTCGCGAAGCACCTGCCCTTGACCGACTTCCATCTGCGCCTGCAGCTCGAGGCCGGCGTGCTGCGCGTGTCGCCCGTGCGCTTCACGCACGGCGACGGCGCCTTCGAGATCTGGGCGAGCATCGACGGCACGCGCGATCCGCCGCATGCGGATCTCCGCAGCACCCTGCATGCGCTGCCGCTGACGCCGCTGTTCGCCGGTGCGGCCGACGCGCTCGACGAGCCCAATCTCGCGGCCGGCAGCATCGACGGCGAAGGCCGGCTGCGCGGCCAGGGCCGCAGCCTGCGCGACGTGCTCGCGACTTCGGACGGGCGGCTGCAGCTCGAGGTCCTCGGCGGCCAGCTGAGCCAGATCGTGATCGAGCTGGTGGGGCTGGACGTCGCCGAGACCGTCGGCTTCCTCGTGCGTGGCGATCAGCCGGTGCCGATCCGCTGCATGCTCGCGGATTTCGACGTCGAGGCGGGGCAATTGGCGCCGCGCGCGCTGGTGCTGGATACCACCGACACCGTCGTGACGGGCAGCGGCAGCATCGCGCTCGACACCGAGCGGCTCGATCTGCGGCTGACGCCCGAGCCCAAGGATTTCAGTCCGCTGTCGCTGCGCGCCCCGCTGACGATCGGCGGCACGCTCGGCGCGCCCGAGTTCGGCGTCGCGAAAGGCAGCCTGGTCGCGCGCGGCGCGGCGGCCGTCGCACTCGCGCTGGCGTTCCCGCCGGCCGCGATCGCGGCCGTGTTCGAACCCCGCACGGGGGAAGACGCGAACAGCACCGCGCTGCTCGAGCGC